>JANWJI010000079.1 GCA_025449515.1 Nitrososphaeraceae archaeon
GATATTGAAAACAAATCTCATAATAATATTTCCCTCACTACAGAGGAAATAAAATCGCTTGTAGCTGCCTCATTAGGATCAGGATGGATAAAACTGCATCCTGAATCAGTTGACATTCCAGCAAACACTACGTCATTACAACAATTGAAGACGGGTTAGACACCTGAAATAGCGAATAAGAAGAAGAACCTAGGTATTTGGTAGAATACCAACTGGAGTGGTGCTTGTGATGCGGAAGCGAAATTGGCTAAACCCACGGTGGTCATAGCAGGAACAGATGATAATGACTATATGCCACATGCAAATGCCTTAATTCTTGCAAGCAAAGTTCCAGGGGCCTGGCTTGTACAGATCAAAGATGCTGGTCATGGAGTAATGGGTCAATATCCGGCTGAAATCGGTAAGATATTGAATACATTTCTATCGACTACCAGCCCAAACAATTGAATCATCAATTGAATGAAGCATGAACTGAATTTGGGATCTATCTACTACATGATTCTATAGACTGAAACATTTTTTTAGGTAGCATATCTCTCATTCAGATGATGAGCCCCTTTAACAACTAACATTACCAATTCCTTTTTACCTAGATATAAGAATGGACTATCAATCTTAAAAGATGGCCTAGAGATTCTGGTATAAATTTCTGATATGTTCCCTAAGCGCTTTCGATTCTTCTCTATACGCACGAATGGTTTCTCTCTTACCGTCAGGACAGAGTAATGTCACAGTTACGATATTAACTTCAGCATCTGATGCGAATACTGGAGGTTGAATTTTCTCAATTTTATAATCGTTGTCAAGTAATCTTTTTAGTTTTGTTAGAGATTCCATTTCTACCTGATAGCCCTATGTATTGATAAGACATAAAGTTCACTTTTCTAAATATTATAGAAATAGGTCATTAAATACAACAAATTAGTATTAGTATATTATTCGGCATTTACAGAATTTAGAATTTAGAATAAAGTTAGGACATTACTTCAAAACCAATTATCTCTCATCAAGTATTTTGTGTGTAAATATTTTATTTTAGAGCAGGCCATACAAGTTATTTCGAAAATCTTCAAACCTTTTCTTGTGTAATTTTCTGGTACGATTCAGGTCAATGTCCATTATAAGTATCTGGTAATTCACCGACGATCCAAATGTAATCTTTGGAACAGCAATATCGGTCTTGTAGTTGTAATCAAAATCAACAAAAATGCTTTTTCCTTTATAGATACTATTACTACTATCACAAACATTTGGCGCAGCTATTGGTATCCTATTTTCAAGGGCTCTTACCTGTACATACATATGCCAAGGCTTTATACCCTCATACCTTATTTTTGAAGGGAAAAAGAGTATGTCTGCTCCTTTCTTTACTAATGCTCTAGCTACCTCTGGAAAAACAATATCATAGCATATCCCTATTCCAAACTTAAAATTCCCAGATTCAAATATCTCCACTTTTGTGCCAGCGTTTACAACTTTGCGCTGTGGGCCAAACGGATGAATCTTCAATTGACGGCCTGCTATCATTCCATCATTCGCAATTACAGGAGAAGAGATCTGTAGGTCCTTACCATTAGTGTTACTGCTTCTTTCTATAAAAGCCCCTGGAATTATGACCATATTGTATTCTTTTGCGACATCAATTATTTTGTCAAATTCCGTTTCAAAATTTGTGACTATTTTTGTATACCATAATTCTGGTAAACATACTATATCTGAATCAGACAATCCAGCTTTCTTTAGTAGTTTGAGTGCATGCTCTACTGCCTTAGCTTTATTATTTTGTAAATGTATTTGAACAAGTGCAATTCTTAGCATATCTAATACTAAGATATCCTATAGACAGAAGGATTAGTAAACAATGCTAATAGAGCATTAAAGTCTTATACGAGCTAGAGAAAATCATCAAAATGTGCCACTAGTTGTCATCAAGACAATTATCTTTTAGCCTCATCCTGTAATTAAAAATGATATTAATTCTGCAAAGAGGAAAACATAACATGTATAATCTGTTGGTTTAGGTAATGAACTCTCGCCTTGAATCTTTCCCACTTTCTATGTATGGTTTACCCGTGACCTCGTATTTCCCCCATTAGGATTTTCTTCAGTGTGTATATTGAGGTATAATGTACTATTTGCTCTTCCTATAGCAAGCTCAGGTAGAGGTTTCCCTGCAAGTGGTTCTTTAAGGTTTTCAGATGTAATTGTACCACTTTTCAGATACTTCATTCATAGGAGTCTCATATTTGAATAATGTAACTATTACAGGACCGTTCTCCCCTTTCACGCCATAATGTATATGTCCCGCCGTCACGTCTTCTATATCCATAGACCCTGGCCTGCCAGTAGGTACTTACATAAGGGGGTCAGATGTAACGATTAAAGCTTAAAAATCTATTTTGTAATACTTAAGGTAATGACTACCATTATGGTTGGAGTTCAGAGTTCAGTTGTAGTACTGGATTCCTCAGATGATTTTAAGATTAGGGAGATTTCCAAAGGTAGTGACCCACCGAGTAGAAATTCAGATCCTCCAAGGGCCAAACCACCATGCTTAGTATCTGATCCTCAAAACCCAGATCGCGCATATTGGGGTACTTTCGATAATGGTCTGTGGAAAACCGATGACCGTGGCCAGTCCTGGGCTAATATTGGAAAAGATGCCTTTTCCAGCCCCCAAATCACATCTGTTGCTATTGATTCTCTGAATAGCGGTAATAGATTTAACAAGGTGTATGCCGGAACCGAGCCCAGCGCACTCTATGTTTCAGATGATGTAGGAGATAGTTGGGAAAGAATGAAAGCATTAAATGATTTACCATCATCAAAAATGTGGAGCTTCCCTCCTAGACCGTGGACACATCATGTTCGTTGGATTGAACCTGACGCGACCAATTCGGATTATCTTTTTGTCGCTATAGAAGCAGGAGCTTTAGTACAAAGTCGCGATGGAGGCAAAACTTGGATAGACAGAGTTAAAGAAGGCCCATATGACACGCATACTT
This sequence comes from Nitrososphaeraceae archaeon, assembly GCA_025449515.1. GTDB lineage: Archaea > Thermoproteota > Nitrososphaeria > Nitrososphaerales > Nitrososphaeraceae > JARBAU01. The sequence goes on from JANWJI010000079.1 coordinate 3,006, forward strand.
TAGTCACTCATCCGAACTCGCCCAAGCGCCTCTATTCTTCTGCAGGCGATGGGTACTTCGAAAGTTTTGATTATGGAGAATCATGGACTAGACCTATGGAAGGATTGAAACACAGTTATCTTGTAGGACTAGCAGTTGATCCAGGTAATCCTGATGCTGTAATTGTCTCAGCCTCCGACGGCCCTTTTAAATCATTCACACCCAACGGAGCTGAAACATTTCTATACAGGAAAGATGCCGAAGATGACAAAAATTGGAAGGTTGTTTCAAACGGTCTTCCTGAACCAAATGGAACCACTATATCGATTTTAAAATCAAATCAAAAGGTTTCAGGAGAGTTTTATGCCGCCAACAATCATGGTATCTTTATTTCAACTGATTCGGGCGAATCATGGAGTGAACTTAGTACTGAATGGCCAAACGGATATACTCCTATGGCGCTTGCTGTTAGCGAATAGTAATGAAATAGGTTCACTGCCAGAACCGCAAACATCTTAAAAGCGTCAGATTTTGTCATGAATGATTTTTATTGTAGTGAATAACAGGCCAGCAACAGCATTCTGTTAATAGACACCTTGAGTGCATTCGTCCGGACTGCAGCTACAGTCTAAACAAGTTATTGTCATATCTTTACAAGAATTACTCAAGTAGAAAGGACCAAGTATGTCCATCTGTACCATATCATTGGGATGTTTCATGGCAAACCGTTTGTATCTCTGATTCACTTGCCTATTAGATGCAACTATTGATGTAGCTGTCTAATAGTGCCATCGATAAATAAGATAACAAGATAACAAAATCCCAGCCAAGGTGGGTCTTCGAGATCAGCGGCACCCAATGCCGTTTTGGATCTGTATGGAGACAAGGGTCTGCTGAATGGTTCAGTCGCCAGCTACGCATTAATCACCGCACGGAAGCGAACATTGCCATTAGCCACCTTCTCATATGCATCGGCTATACATCTAGAGGGAATGTTTCAGCCATCACCTTGAGGTAAGACATTTTGAAGATGAGTCATCTGCATTGGATTATGTGATAAGTGCCAATCTGTTTGTCAAAGAATCAAGTCCATTTGTCAGGATAAGGAAGGCAAAAAGACTAAGATATATTTTTGAGGAAAAAGCCAAGCATAATGGCCAATTAAAGCTTCCTAACAAAGGTCAGAAGGGATTTCAACCAATTAGCGCGCAAAATTTCGCATTAATTGGAAGAGTAAGTAAAGAAATAGGCAAGATTGCAAATGTGTCATACCGCACAGTTGAAAAGGCTAAGAAAATAGAAAGGTTGGGATCCCAAAAACAAATAGAGGATCTAATCAATGATAAGAAATCGATACACCAGGTATCTCTTGAGATTAAATCTGAGCAAGAAAAAAAGAAGTTGTTACAAGAAGCCATAAAGATTAATTCGAAATTGACGTTACCATTTGATCAAATCATGCTATATTATGGTGATATTCGAGATCCGAACATACAGGCTAGAATTCCAGATGAGGTCGCAGATGTATCAATTACTGATCCTCCCTACGAAGAAAAATATTTATCACTATATGAAGATCTACCTTCGATTGTCTACAAGAAACTAAAGCCAGGTGCCATTTCTTTTCTCTATATGGGGATAAAGTTAAGGATAGATATGAGAATTGTCTTAAAGCCCAGGGATTAATACTTATGCCAGTAGAGATCTCGACAGAGCTTGAAGGTAATTTCAATCACGATATTGACTTGTGCATTTCAAGAAAGAAGAAAGATTTTCTCTGGTATTATAAACCTGGTAAAGATGGAAAGCGGTTCAAGACAGGGGAACTATTAGAAAACCTAATAAAATCTAATCGACCAGAGAAAAAATTTCACGAGTGGGAGCAAAGCACCAGAGAAGCAAGCGAAATCATTGAAAGAACTACTTTGCCGAATGTAGAATCAGTAGTATTTGATCCACTAATGGGCACAGGCGCATACTTGGCAGCCGCACTCCAACTCGGAAGAAGAGTAATAGGTGTAGATAATAATGAGGAGATGTACAATATAGCCAAGGCAAACCTTATTTTGCAACTAAAATGATAATCGCAATCCCATTAGA
>JANWJI010000080.1 GCA_025449515.1 Nitrososphaeraceae archaeon
CAGTTTGGTACTATAATTATGATACATTACAATGTTCCTGTACAGCTATTGAATGTTTACGAGTATAAAAATAAACTATACCTATAATCTAGAAAAGAATTCTATTATGCCGCTGATTTCTTGCCGCTCCTAACACGGCTAGCAATTAGATAAGAGGGAACTATCCTACTGACCGCCGCCCATCATAGCCGAAACCTCCGCCAACTGTCTGGTTAGCTGTCCGACTACCTGTTTTATTACCACTCATGACTTGTCCTACCATACTTTCAACCCCTTGTCTAACTTTTTGATCAACATATTATACAAGAATGTATTTTCTGTCTTTAGTTTATCCAGACTTATTGGTAGGTAATCATTCCTCTTTGCAGAATTAATATTATATTTGATCGTGAAATTAGGATTAAAGTCTAGCCTTCGTAATGGATGGCATTTATCAAGCCAGCTTCGTATCGTATCATTAGCCTCATCGCCGGAAAGTCTTCTAATATTAATAAGGTATGGTGCCAAGATACGCCATATCGCATCTTTTTTTCTCTTCTGTCTTGCCTAGCATATACTCGCAGGCCATTAGTGCAATGTTGTCATTAGGCTTACCGGCGAAAATCTCACATGCTTATAAAAACCGACAAGATGCCATATTGTTCCCGGGATATTCTCTTGAATTAAATTGTCGTTATTGACTCATGGGAAATAACCGCTTATTGCCTCTTCTGTGGTAACATGGCTACTTTGAAATCTACCAAGACTAGGCGAATAATGTTGCGCTGCAATATCTGTGACATATTGGTCTCTGCCAACGGTATACTATCACAGCAGAAAATCCAGACATTGCATGACGTTATATTTACACCTATGCGTTGATTACTGCTTCAGTGACTTGCTATTTGCATTCAAGTTTGATGATCATCATTGACATATGTTGATGTATCCATATAGATGATCAGTTACCGGTCCTAACGTTGGTTACAGTGTCTTGATTTCTCATTCATTTATGATACCAACGCAGCCAGGGGAAGAAACTGGATATGTACTGATGTCCAGTATTTGTCGTAATTGGTTTAGTTTCAGTAACACCATATGGACCTGCGGCTAATTGAATATCAACTCCCGACTCATAGCCTGGAAAGTAGTTGTCGTAATGATAGCAATACTAGGATTAGTAGTTAGTTCGCCGGCGAACATCTTATTATTATCATTTGATACATCATGGGAATTCAGAACCGTAGTTAATACTAACATTCGAATTATCCAGTTGTTCAATTTTCTCTGAATAGTAATACTAGAATTGAGGGTTCCACGATGTGCTAGTACACCCTTAGCGAATATACAAAGGAAAAAATGATTAAAACAAGTATTTGATATATCGTTATAATGTACTGGGCATAGGGTAACATTACTTTTGTATAATATTAGTATCAATGATGTTGTTGACATAGATCGTAGGATAATAGTGAAGGCTACTGACAGTTCTTTTTATACTATAGACTTACTAATTCAGTCGTCCCGTGGACAGATTTGGTATGTAGTTATCTTTTCGATGTCCAGTTCTGTGAAGTTCTTCGAGAGAAGATTTAAGATTGTTCGAGCGTCCCTTGGACCTCGTTCCCATATTTCTGGCATGCCGTCATTGTCTTCAGAGTTTGGAGTTATATCATAACACTCAAACAAATAATGTGTAACATATTTACCTGGAGTATTTGTCTGCACTTCTTTCTTTTCCACTTTGCCAGTAAATGACAGAATCTTATACTCCTTATCATATGAAAATTTGATGTGTCTCAGTTTACATTCAGATGCCATAATTTGATATGATGATTGTTGATTTCCATCGATTTCTTCAAGGAGTGACTTTAACTGTAGTTTAGTTTGTTTATCAAATCCATATTTCAGTGTTACTTTATTACCTGCACTTGTACTTCCTGTTTCCATTTAACTTTATCAGTGTAATTGAATGATTACACTAGCTATATGTGTTTCTAAACCAAAGTTAGTAGATCTCTATAAAGTTACTGGATATAGGATACTACACCAAAAAGGATAATTCATGGCTCATAACTTACATAAATGAAGGACAATGAATATCTTAGATTCCATACTTTAATCAATCTGTTGAAGAACAGTCTGGACTGCCTTGACCGCTAGTACTTGGATCTGGATGAGGAGGAGGACTGGAGGTGTATGAGGATGTATTCCGCCGGATAAGTTCTCACTTATCCGTAGTATTGGACTTATGATATAATGTCCTATTGTCGTCTTCTCTACCACCATGTCCAGCCGAGAAAGCCAAGACCACTTGCTATTCAGTCTAATAGCGGATTGATTAGATATGTTGTAGCCATTGATTTCGGCAGACCATTACGAACAATTTCGAATACACTAACGCCTTTAGAAAGAAAGTGTAGAATTGTTCGAGCATATTTTGTGCCGCGCTCCCAAATCGCCGGCGAAATACACCACCGAGGAATATAACGGATAGCATAGCAAAGAACAAATAAGAATCTAATATGTGCTAGGATTATTGTGCTTCTAAAGTAGAATCGTAGATTGGATCTACTTCATTGACTTGGAATGAATTATTTGTTTTAACTGCATAACCTCTTCCGTTAGTTCCTTAATTGCTCTAGTAGGTAGAATTATGCCGTCCAATACCTGCATTAAAGGGGTACCTAATGTGAGCTATCTCTCTACCCTACACACTGCTCTATTACGCAGTGACTTGATATACATTCTAAAGACTCGATCTGCGTGTTTCAATTGAATATCGGGTAGATATAGCTGTGCCTTATTGCTGATTTCAATATCTCTATTCACATCACATTGTTTGATAATCTACTCAGTAATTTCTGGAACTCCTCTTTCACGAATGTCTGATACTAAACATAGCAATCCATCTCTGCGCCTCGTCTAATGTTCACACCGTGGCATTTATGAGAATGATTACCTTAGTTATTGTAAGTAGACACAATTAGCGGTCGACCGGTAGACCAACATGTGGATATTACTTTTGTACGAGTTGTAGTATTCTGGTTTTTGATTTTGCCGGCTCGCCTCACCTAAAGCCAAAATAGGATTTCGGTAATAATACCCCTTACCTGTTGTAACCTACCTCCGGTACGTCCGTGCCTCCAGTAATAGATCACTGAAAACAAATATTCCGGATGTTCGGAGGCTCCGGAGATAAGTTTCTCTATTAGCAGGGGCGACGCCATTAATATCACCAAATTCATAATATTATTCTTGAGCCTTTCGAATAAAATCACTATCTATTACATCGATAGTTAAAGTCTACATTGGTTGAAATTGTATAATTATAGCAATAATGAATGTGATATTAGGCTGTTTTTGATCTAGAATTGCAACTGCGAGTATTACCTCCTACATCCTCTAAAAAATTAATTCATTATAGATCCTTCACCAGAATATTATGATAAATACCGATCTGAGGATAGACATTTTGTTTCCAATCAACTACAATTGGAATCCTCTCCTAGAAAGACATAGTTGAATATTCAATAATATGTATCTATAATACATATGGTAACAAGATGAAAAATCTAATTACGTTAGCTGTCCTCGTAGTGATGGCAGTAAGTATAGCAACGGCAACAGTAGCAACGGAGACAGTCGTGGCAGAAACACAAGACTGGAACCAGTGCAGTGGAAAGAGGAGCTCATGACACAACACAGTGTACAACACAAGATGAGAGTAATTGCGGTCCACCATATATAACACAATCAGGAAAGGGTTTTACCGATCACTCAAAGGAATTCAAGAAGAACTACATAAAGGGAGCATGTGAAGGCCAGCCTGATGCAGTAGGTAGTGATTTAGATGAAGCAACCTATACATGTGGCCGCGACAACAACTAATCTTTTCTTGGTTATCTGCTAACAATTTAAGGAAATATTGTAAAACAACTAATGTCCATACTGAATCTCCCATACTGTGGGACTGCTTGCAGTTTCGCCTTTGCTGGCATCTTCTACGTTAAGTATCCACAAATCCTATAGGGTGACCAAAAGTAGCTAAGTTTCATTTTGCCCATTTTTTCATCCAGTTTAATAAATAAATGATAGATTCAACTAATTCTTGTCCTTTATTTATTAATCTATATTCCACTCTTGGTGGAATCTCGTTGTATGCTTGATGTGAATATCTTGCGTATTTTGCTTAATTACCCAGTTCAAGTCAGCGATCCTAAGACATCGCAGGTCTGAATCCTTCCATAGCAGCCCTCTAACTCGTTATAATATACTTTGTTATAATATGAATAAATTGTGTTAGCTACTACGTATAATAAATGAGCCCTGCTGCATGTCACAATTGATGTTACTATAATAACAATGTTATCCATATGAATATCAGGAATAGAGTTAGATTCGATTGGAATACAATACGAAACGAAAAATTAGTTCTGGTGCGTTTGGAACTATATATGAAATAGAGAATAGAGAGTATGGAAATAAGAAGACCTACGCATTAAAGGAACTCACGAATATTAATTCAATAAGTAAACAACGCTTTGAAAGAGAAGTACAGATACTTTCTGAATTAAATCATCCTAATATTGTAGAAATCTTTGAATGGAATATGGCAGGTGAGCCTCCTAGTTTTAGTCCTTACTATATAATGGAATTTCTAAGTGGTGGATCTCTTAGGCAATATATAGATGAAAAATTCTCCACCATCAGAAGTAGTATTAATGTAAGTGGTTATACAGATCTAAATTTGTTTGATAAGAGATGGACTTTTAGGACTATAATTTTGCCGATTTGTAATGCTTTATCACAGGCTCACAGCTCTAATGTCTTCCATAGAGATTTAAAACCAGAGAATATTTTATTTACAAATGCTACAAGGTCAGAAATAAAAATTGCAGATTGGGGACTTGTTAAAGGACAGGATTATAATACTAATAATAGCAATCATTGCGACAACAATGCAGACTATGACAATCTTACCATTATCGATAAAGAATCGCTAGAATTAACAGCTGTAGTATCTGAAGGAAACATCGGTGGAACTCCAGACTATTGTTCTCCAGAACAGTGGTTTGCAACGGTCCACAAAGATGCACCTATCGATGCAAGAACTGATATTTTCTCTTTAGGTGTTATATTTTATGAACTGATGACTGGGAGACGCCCACCTACCTATGATCGTGATAATATTGATATGCAGAGACCGCAGATAAATCCACCCTCGAAATATAATCCAACAATTTCCCCACAGCTAGATAAATGTATACTCAAGATGATTGAATTGAAGCCAGAGAATAGGCAAAATTCAATCTGGGATTTGATGTCAGAAATAGAAATATTGTCTGATAATTCTTTAGGATAATGAAAGAGATGAATGCAACTGAATATGGTTACATAATCATGCATTCAATCGCCGGGTACCCCGTGTAGAAGTAGTCTTGTTCTTATTTCGATAAAATGTGTGTGTAGATACATATTTAGTAGACGCAATGAATGGTGCTTTCGATCAATCTTGACGTTTATTCGCCTACGAGATACAAGATTGCTGCTTAGGGGAAAAGAGTAGTTAAATTCCGTGACTAGGTATAGTGATGTTTTTATCCTCTTTTAGCGGTACAGCTCTTATTAATCATAGAAATTATGTACTTGTGTGCATGAAAATACGCTAGCATATGTTTACCGACGTTAGGATCAGCCTATCCGCCCGATCTTTAGGATAGGATCTATTTTAGCTCAGAACTAGTGCGGGTAGATGGATTCTAGCGGCAGGTTATGTGCCCTTTTAAGAAATGCTGCGCAAAAGTACAAATGAATCTATAACCTCCCGAAGTCAAGCCGCCTCGTGATACTTCGCAACGTAAGCCTCCAGCCCAGGCCCCAGGGGCCGTGCCCGATGCCATTGGCATATTCCAAAACCAATTTGGGAGTATGATTAGAAATTCCTTCAGGCAAAGTAATCTGGTAGCAATAAATTCCTTGACCGGTGTTGAGGTTTATACTAAAGGCCTCATCGATACCAGGAAAATATCCCGTACCGGAGGGTCCAAAGGTTTGTTCTATCTTCCCCATATATGATTAGTTTCTGTCCTCTTATCTATATTTGTAGTTACATGACAAATTCATTTGCTACATTTAAAAAGAACGCGATAGAAGATAACTTTTTTACACATCTCGGATATTATCTATCATTAAGATTTAGTCATTTACTGCTTTGTTGCATAATTCAGAAACTTCGTTATCTTGTAACGCTTTTAACACTTATCATGTATGGGCCAGATATGAATTACTATCTTTTGACCGAAGATTTCAAAGGTAGTTGACTAATATCAGATTTGTGCAACAAAGCATAAACAGACACAATTAGTGGTCGATTGATAGACCTGTATTCCTTTTTGCGTTAGAGGTGATATTTTGGTATCGGCACCTCGCCAGATTCCAAAATAAAGGTACTTTAACTTTTTTGAGAATTATATGGCGCAGGTCTACCATGGGCTACCAAAAGTTCTATTAAGTTCACAATCTGTGGCGGTCATTAAGGCGCTATGTTCGATAATATTCATGACTACTCCCAGATGATTTTATAATTGAACTATTTACATCGTTTAAAATCTTGCTCTGAAAGTATTAAGTGTCGTATATCATAAGACATGTTTATCTGCTGACAGAGTATCGATAAATGACACAGACGACACAGATGACACTGGAGAGACCACCCTGAGCCATATTGCCGGGCATCCCATTTCTGACATTCTTATGGAGTTTGTCTCCAAGGTCTATGTATTAAATTAGAAGAATAATTAATGCATGAACCGCCCGGCGAAATACATCATCTATGAATATACTACCAAAGTACAACAAATGAAGAATTGAATGTATGCTAACGATTATCACATCCCAAGTCGAATCGTCCCTTAAACTTAATTCATTAACTTGGAATAAAACATTTGTTTTAACTGTCTAACTTCTTCAGTTAGATCGTTAATTGCTTTAGTAGGTAGAATTATGCTGTCCAATACCTGGACTAAAGGACTGCCTAATGTCAGTGATACCTCTACCCTGCAAACAGATCTATCATGTAATGACTTGATATACATCCTGAATACCTGACCTGCGTATTTCAGCTGAATATTGGGCAAGTATAGCTGAGCCTTCTCGTTGATTTCAATATCTTTATTCAGATCACATTCTTTCAGAATCCACTCTGTGATTAGTGGAATGCCTCTTTCTCGGATATCAGATACATAATATATCAATCTGTCCCTGACTTGTCCGAAAAACGCAAATAAGATAGATATGTCTTCATCATCTTCTAACTTAAATGGTGTATCGCTACTCCTAATTGCTATTTCAACCCGTCCATTAGGCGAAAGGATGTAAGTAACATGTCTCCGGCCAATATTTTCTTCATAAAGTTTAGCTCGGTTTATTGGCGCGGCTTTATTTGTTAACTCTTGATAATGATTCTTATCTGTGGATAACATCAACTGTAGTTTATGAATATGCAGTGGGGTGACGCGTAGAAGGATTAGTACATCAAGGAAATATTTAACCAGCTTCCTAGCGAATTAAACCTTTTTTCGAATACATTTACATCATTATTTGCAAATTCTTCATATTTAGAAAAGAAACTAGGAGAACAGAAAACATTTTTTCTTTTTTAACTATACTATTGCACTTAAGGTAAGTTTTCCTTTGTCAGCTAAAGAAAGGTTAACTCAGTTATCTCAAGCGGCCGTTATAAAAATTCAGCCCTTTAGTCCCTCTAATATAAGCTAAAAATGAATTAACTGGTTTAACATCTGATTGAAGAGCTACAGTATCTTTAAAGATCTGTCTTCATAATGTTAGGTAATACCCAAACATTTGGAACAAGAAATACAGAATAATTTTGACTGGTACATTCGTGCTGCGTGCGTGAATACAGTCCAATAGAACTCTCTGGAAGTGTGACAAAAAGTGCTGCGTACTTTCGTCATGCTAGATGGAAGGGCAGGAG
>JANWJI010000081.1 GCA_025449515.1 Nitrososphaeraceae archaeon
TACCACGATTTTCTTATACATTGATCATTCATTCATCCCAACAAAATAGTAATTGTTCACATATTTTATCTTACTTTGCATTTGCATTCAACTCTCGTATGTGATGCTCATTGACAGCTTCGTATTTAGATTGCCAATATTAATTTCTCTATGATGCATCAGTTTTCTATTGAAGACTATTTATAAATTATTTATCCATCCTCTTCTGATGCAAAACCTAAAAAACTAATGGATTATCTATGATTCATTCAAGAATTGGCTGCGAGTAGTAGATTTGATGCCTCGTATTGAATAATCCTAAATTTTGTTTAGCATGTAAATAATATAAATAATATAGTATCAAGTATCAAGTAAAAAGGCATAATATTAGAAAACTAATGTAGTGCGCTGGAGAAAAATAGGGATTGAAAAATAAATAATGACTGAGAACAAAGAAATCAAATAAAATCTGAATATTTTTATCGAGGGCTTCAAAATTTAAACACTGTCTAAAATGCGTTGTAATCAATGTAAGATGAGAATGAGAATGAGAATGAGAATATTGACATGTAATGATTTGTATCTGATTTATTTTACTATCATCACAGGACAATGTGCATAATGTAATACATCAGATGCAACACTTCCAATTAGAAGCTTTTTAAATCCCGATCTACCTCTAGTACCGATTACGATTAAATCTACTTTTTCTTTTTCGGCATAATTTACTATTGCTCCTCCTATCCTTGATACAACATCTTCGATGATTTTTGATTTGAACTGAATATGTTGTCGCTGGGCTCGTTCGCTGACATTATTTAGCCAATCCAGAGATTCTTTCCTCGCCGCTTCTAATTCTGCTAATGGATAAATCACTTGTGTAATCAAGACCGACGCATCACCTGCAAGCTTAGGTTGAGATAAATCTATTATGTGTAGAGCTATTAATCTGGAATTATACTTACCCGCTAGCGATATTGCATAATCTGCTGCTTTCATTGATTGTTCTGAGCCATCTATTGCCACAAGAATTTTTGTACAGGCTTTTTCTTCAATCAATCCGGTCTTACAATCGCATCAATGATATATCAAAGATTGTACATAGATTATTATTCATGTAAAATTATGATATGGAGATACGTTATTAAATCAAAACACAAAGTATGCTGACTTCTGCCCAATGCTTTAAACTCCATTCAATTCAACTGATATACATAACATGCTTGTAGTTATGATTTGTCCCCCAATGATTACCTAACAAGTATAATTCTTCCTGATCTAGTACTTATATATCATTATATCTCTTCCTTCAAATGGGGGTTTTGATTAGACTTGAATGTCCCTTTTATGACTAGCCGAAGACGTGAAGATAGATATTGTTATGAAGATTAATTATAAAATCGTACACAATATCGTCTATGCTACTATTCTGGGTCAATTTTTACGTGTTGTAAATGAAGTAAGGCATATAGTTAAGCAAGACGGCAACAGTGGCTGCATATACTTACCTAAGGGCTTTGATAAACAAGCAAATTAGACAATGAGGACTAGGGTTTTCATAGCAGCCTCAATGATAACTAATAGTCATCACGATGCCGGTATCTTTCATGCAACAAGTCAAGGCATACGTAAGTCTCAGTAACGGAACACGCTTCGATGCGGCCATCGCAACTCAGGGCAAACATAATACAGAACTAGAACAAGAAATTGCCGAAGTTCTCAATGGGACATTCAAGGCCTTAGTTGAGAATGGTGTTATATGGAGCGAGCCGAATCAGGCAGAGCAACAGGAGACGAGTAAGTGAGAATACGTAAAGTATTAGGTATCACGGGCATAGTGTTTGGCATTATTGTACGCGATACCGCTTTTAGACTACAATTACTTGGTATTTTGAGAAATCACTAGATTATGACCTTCTATATGTTACGATAATGTTATGATAATGTAACGCAGACTCCAATGAACCCAAATGAATTAATGAAAAATATTTATCACCTATCAATTATTCGTTTTAATGCAGCAAGCATACTATGTTTTTTTCCAGCGATGAGAAAGAACTCCTCAGACCATACAACTCTATCCACTACACTATTGTCTTTATCTTCGAAATCAGATCTACTGATTGTTCACTACACTCATATACAAATTCTCCTACTAAATCGGAATTACCGACATGGACTCCAGCAAACATGATATCGCCGTTTGAAAATAGATTTGCGCAATTTGCTTGATATATCGCCTGTATATAGATATACATGTAGTAGTTCTTTCCTTAATCCCAATTTTTTGGGATTGAGTCGGAATATAGGTTGAAGTATCATCCATCTCTTAGTAGAATCCCTGTTCTCTGTACTGTACTCTATGAAGTTTTCAACTCCTCAGAAATAAATTATTATCTAAACCTAATGTTATAAGATTGATTATCTGATAATCTAATTTATCTAAAAGGGAATTGTTAAATGCCTGTCGTGTCATAATAGATCTACCTTCTCAGAATCATTTTCCCTAGATATACCACGAGTTTGCATTATTACAAAAATTAACTAATCATAGTGTTTCATTCGTCAAGTCCACCATTATTACAGATTTGATATAAAACGCGATAACCATATTATATATAGTTTGTAAACAATATACCATGAATCATAAACTGATTGATATTGGAGTAGTGCTTCATGATAATTTTGCAGAACTCGCAACAGAGTCTCGAGACTAGTTCTATCATCAATTATTTTTTTAGTTTCTAAATCAAAAACTATTCCTCTTTCTTTTAACATGTTAAGCAATAATCGTCTCTTGTACTCACTATTATCTTGAATGTTTTTAGTGGATTGGAGTACTGTATCCTCTTGCATATATGAATTAATACACTAAAGGTATGTAAAATATCGGTATGCAGTGAAACACACTGCAGACTCAAATACTAAGGTTCCTGCTAAGGTTTACTGTTATCGTAGCTACCTACTATTACATTTGTTTCATGATAGTAGAATTTGAATTGTGGCTAGATGAAATTTCATCTAATATTGTTCTGTCTTTTATTTTTTATTGAACTTTTAAGTAACACAAATGATTCGTATGATTCTATTAAACCAATTATCATGGATAAAATAGCTATATCAACATATCTTGACAAGAGCCTCAGTGTAATAACGATTGCCTACAGTTTTGAATACAATAATTTCACCACTGTAACACTAAGGAGGTCTGGACGATTTGGCGTTCCTGTTACAAGTAACCCTGATTTCCTAATATCTTTTCTTCTTTTATAGTGTGAATTTCGAGTTCTTTGATAACTGTTATCTTATGCACACAATATATTACAATTAAATTCGAGTATGTATGACTCATACCATTCATAGCCCCTAGCAAATGTATGTTGTCAAGAGAAGTAAGAGAAGTACGTGTAGTTATGGAAACAAAAACGAAGAGAAAAGTGGAAGAGCAACACCAGTAAACTGCGTAACGCCTACTTAGTTACGTTACTTTATTCCCATTGCTCCGTTTATGACACTATCGACCTCTGCAAAGTGTCCTTTCTTAATGCCACTAGTCCAAGCCAGTTTAAACATTTCATACTGTTCCTGAGTCAGTCTGAAAGTGCTTGAACTTGCTCCACTGCTACTGCCACCACCTTTGTGAATAATGATGTTTTATTATCTCCCCGAATATTGAAGGCTGTCCAGGATGTATTGCATGTATTGGATGCACTATTCCACCATGACCAGGCTGTTCTGGATTCTGTGGCGTTATAGCCGGCAGTCAGAATAGGCTTTTATTAACACATTTGCATACAGATTACTCAATGGGTTGACGAGCATATACGAATACTGCACGCAGAAGAATATCAAATGCTTAAACTGCTCTACTTCTAGCATGAGTAATTCGTAAAAGTTTCATTTTTGTCAAATAATCCTTCGAAGCAACAGCACCGAGCTATTGATATTGTTATTACTGGTAGCATTGATGTAACCAGACGAGACGATAGTCATAAATGCCACGCCGGCCAGTTATGTGCGAAACCCGTACTGCGATAACAATCAAGCGAATTCATTATGTGCATAGAGTAGCGTAGGCACACTCGTGGAAGGAATTCCCTGATAATAAACAAACAAGACAATGGATTATATCAGTGTCAAAAGTGAAGACGTTCAAACTAGACTTAAGATCTTAAGCATCTTATTTGCAGAGTGAATACTGCAGCTGCAACATTGTGGATTGTGCTAGGTTTTTTAGATGAGTTTTCCATATTATTAACGATCAAAAGGCCAAAAGTAATATGCGAATCGGAATCATACAAATGCGATTAACGTCAGAAATAAACAAGAATGTGTTAAAGATCCTAAACCATATTCGCTATGCCCATAAGAGTAAATTGGACCTTTTATGTTTTCCTGAATGTGCGCTTTCCGGTTACATAGTTGACCATCATAAAGTTAGATGGGAACAAATAAGAGACGGGATCGAAAAGTTGCAACGAGCATCAAATTCATATGGTATTTCTCTGGTCGTTGGTTCATCATGGCATCCAGATAATAGAATATATAATAGTGCTTTAATCATTAGGCCAAATAGCTCTTTATTGACTTATTATAAAAATAGCTTGACAGAATATGATAAAAAATATTTCACTAAAGGCAAGTCTACACTTGCTTTTGATATAAATGGGGTCAAATGTGGAGTTTTAATATGTAGAGATCAAAATAACCCATTACTAGCCATGAATTACAGGCATACTAAAATCTTATTCTATTTATCTTCGCATTATTATAGTAAAGAGGAAGCAGAAGAAAAAGAGAGAAAGAACAAAGCGTTACCCATAGTCAGAGCACTAGAAAATGGGATTTATGTCGCAAAGGCAGACGCTGTAGGCAAACAGAATGGCCTTGTGAGTTTAGGTACTAGTATCGTAGTAAATCCACAAGGCTACGTTATCGCAGAAGCCAAAAAGAGAAAGGAAGAGATGCTAAAATTCCACCTTTAATGTGATAATCCTATACGGATCAATATCCATTTGTAAGGTGCAACATTTTGACTCCTTAAGCTTTTTAATTTCATTTTCAAGCAAATCGGTAACGGCTGCAGATTTGATCATTAGGCCAAATCTTAAAGTTGCAACAGACCTTTTTCCTTCAGTTTCAAAGAACCTAACTATAATGCCCTTCTTGTCTTCACTAATCTTGAATATACTGAGAATTACGTTCTTGGGTGTTATTTCCAAGAATGAAAATCCGCCATTATGCAAATTCCTGTTCTCTTGTTCTTTAGCTCTAAAATTAGCTAACTGTGATGATATTAGAGGCATGTTGATCTCCATTCCATGTCGATAGCTTGCTGCATGCTTCCAATCACCTTCATGAGGCAATGCAGAATATCTGAATGTATATGGCTTTATTTCGGCGGCGTCAGGAGTAGGCACACATGGTCCCATTATCCCATTTGAGGAGAGCATAACTACACTCCCGCAGTAAAGTTAGATATATTGATTGGTCTCTGATTTCGTGGGATGGAATTCCCTGATGCAGTACACTTATTCCATAGTTATTATCAGAAAAATCAACCCATTCAAAGGAAGGAAAAACGCCTGTTGGTTTTTCACTCATTTTCTTATTCTTCTTATTGGAATAGAATTGATTGGTCTTTCTCCTTATTGCACCAAACTGTATCCCTGCCCAGTAATTTTTATGATTTAAAGATGTCTCAAACTTTACTCTGATTCTAGAATGAGGATGCCGATCATGAATATGTGTTATAAAGTCAATGCGTGATAATTCATTGTATATAATTACTTCTTTTTTTACATCGATGTAATTGTGTCTAAATAATATTGGTTTTAATTTATTTGTCAATCTATACGGCCATCGCAATGCATAA
>JANWJI010000082.1 GCA_025449515.1 Nitrososphaeraceae archaeon
GATGAATCGACTCCGCTAACATTGGATATCAATACAACTCAGAAGATACTTACAGTACAGCTTAGCTTTATCGATCAAACACACTTTGCTTGTAACTCAATAAAACTCTACTTTTCGGACGGGTTCTAAGTCACATTAGAGGTGTACAAATACTTCAAGAAAGATCAATCGCGAAGCGTAATGATCTGTGTCTTTTATAATCATTAAGTAGAATCTTTGCCAATTTCTTCGTTATATCAGTCACACTCAATAAACCAGTGATTCGATTGTCTTCTTCTAAAACTACAAGATGCTTAATCCTATTTTTAGTCATGATCCTTGATGCAGTATCAACAGAGTCATAGGACATTACAGTTATAAGTGGTGACGACATTATCTCTTCTACTTGGATTTTATTCGCACTTACATTTTCAAGACAGATTCGCTTGATTATATCGCGTTCAGTGATTATGCCAAGTGGCTGCATTTTTGTATCAATTACTATGACTGAACCTACCTTCTTCTTTATCATTAGAATTGCGACATCCTGGGCGGTTTTCTGTGAATCTGTAGTAACCGTAACAATATCGTTAGAAGACATAATTTCGCTGACTGAGCTCACAACTAAAGTATCATATATCTCATTTTTATAGTTATTAATGCTAAAAGATGAAATGGTTACCGGTAAAGACTACCATCTCATGTCAATTGGGTGTACGATGAATTCCGTTAGGTCGTATCACTAACACCAACCACGAACACTAACGGATAAAAGAAATGTTAATCTAACTGAAAAGAGGTAAATTCTATACTCATATGAAGGGGCTGTTCATATTTTTTGATCTAGGTCAGACTCTAATAAATGAGTGGAGTTTTATCGATTATTTTGACCAACGATTCCTAGAACTGCTGAATGGATATGGGACCAAAATTGATAGGCGAAACTATCGAGCGGTTAGAGACAACGTAATAAGGAATCGCATGATTGGTGGTGGTGGCATCAATGAATTGATACTTGAGGTCTGCAGACTTGTGTGTCATTCAAACTACGGTAGAATTATCCTGAAAAAATTAGAGCCTGAATTCAAAGAAATGCGTACAAGATTATTTCGACTTTACGATGATACAGAAATTATGATAGATACCTTGGTACAATCTCACAAACTAGGAATAATAGCTAATCAGCCGCTAGACGTTGTTGAGCTATTACAAATTTACAACGTTGAAAAGTTTTTCAATATCAAAGTAATTTCGTCCGTAGTGGGATTGGCGAAACCTAGTCTTAAGATATTTCAATTAGCATTAAAGCAAGCATCATACGATCCGGAAAATTGTATTATGGTGGGAGATAGACTCGACACAGACATATTTCCGGCAAATAAGTTAGGAATGAGAACTATTAGGATCACCAATTCAATTTTCAAAATACAAGAACCACTTAACATATATGAATATCCTACATATACAGCTGCCAACTTAGGCGAAATTCCTAGTATTATAGACTGTATTAGCTAGATGCGTATATGTTAGGATATTTCTTCATTCGAAGAACAGTAGTATTAGATTATTTCGGTTTCGATTGAACAAGATCATGAATATAGTACAGGGTTACATATCGACTACGTCAAATTTGGTTTACTAGGTATCGCCGCAGAATAGTTTCTGGTGGCCGTATCATGAAATCTCTATACTATCCATCTCTGAGAGATGCATTGTAATGGCTTGATAGATTTATGGATTTATAAATTGACAGTAAGGTTCAAATGGATTTTGAATTCCTAGACTCATATGATAAGCAAACTAGCCGTATTGATACCCACCATCATTGCAGCTAGTATTGTTGGGGCACTTGGTATTACATTCTTTCCCTCTGGGACTAAAAACAGTCATACAACAGAATTCCCTATAGGAACAATCAAAATAGGTCAAGATGTGATTAAAGTCGAAATCGCGAAATCAGAAGCCGAGAGACAAAGATGGTTAATGTTTAGAGGAGAAAAACTTCCCATGAACTCGGCCATGATCCTAGTATATGACAAACCAGATCTCTATGCAATGTGGCTCTTAAATATTGATTCTAATCTTGATCTTCTTTGGTTCGATGCTAAGGGAAACTTGGTTTACACAGTAAAGGACGCTCAAATTTGTAAAAACGCCTTAGATTCGGTAAATTGTACGTATAAGAATACAATACCGGCTAAGTATGTAATTGCTGCCACATCAGGATTTATAACAAAACATAATATCGATGAGGACAGTAAGATGAGTATAATTTCGATGTAGCTCAAAAGCGGAGATAAATTGGTGCTGTTTGGAAGAACAAGCTTTGTCTGAAAACATAGACGCTTCATCTGAATATGTGTCAGGTCGTATTAATGTCAACTAGACTTTATCCTGATGTCTCATGTAGTGTATTGGTATATTCGCTGAATCTTGCAATTGTGAAGGTTATACTAGCCTTGAAATCTCCCGAGTATCAATATATAGAAATGGCTGAGTCCTGTTATGGTTTACCTAAACTACGTATTACCTACTGAAATTAATGGATCTGGTTAGATCATATGATCATTCTCGGGATTTTATAGGATATGGATTGTTTAATGGCATAGTATGATTATTCACAATTCAATGCTCACTGATTACCTAAGATGTAGAGTAGTTCAGAGCGGTCAATCTATAACAGTGCGTATAATGAATAGTATTCTACCAGGGCGAGTTCTATTCTTATCTTGTAAGATAGCGACCTCTTCGTTACCAAGCATATTGGTACTGAATGGCTCTAGAAACCATCTTTTGAATACCGTTAGAGCTTTCTAGATGTATGATCCAATATGGATGTTGAAAGAATCAAGATATGTTAGGCTGACAAATACTATGTACCGTGTTTTAAGAAATTCAAGAATACCCTTTTTTCTTCACAGGAAGAGCAACCATGTCTTTATGATGTGGCAGCATCTAGTATTGCTCACAATAAGACAGTACGAAGGTAAGAGTTATAGAATGTTTACAGGATGGCTTGTTGAAGCGCATTACTTAAGATTATTTCTACGATTATCACGTATACCTCATTTTACAACATTGCAGAAATTTACAGAAAGAATTAACAATGCACTACTCGAGAGGATAATTTCGTCATTCGTTGTAATTAGTGGTACCAAGCATATCTTTGCAGGAATAGATTCGACGGGATTCAAAATAACTCATGCTTCACAGTATTATACCGAACGAACAGAATTGAGAAGAAAATATGCGAAATTATCTATCGGAGCCGATGTATTACAGCAAATTATATGTACAATTAAGATAAGACGAGCTCCAACAAGACATGATAATATAGATTTCAGGTCAATCATAACAAGGACGTCAAATATCCTTCCATTATCTGTAGTTGCAGCTGATAAGGGTTACGATAGTGAAGAGAATCACCTTTTGGTAAGAGATGATTTGCATGCATTCAGTATAATCCCAGCTCGCTATGAACATGTACCAATATGGAGAACACATGGTAAATATAGAAAAGAGATGAAATGCGGCTATTCCAAATTGCTGTACAATCAACGAAACAAAGATGAAACCATAATGTCAGTTATAAAACGACTGTTTGGAGAGCATCTGATGTCTAGATTAACTATAACATAGAACAGGGAATTGTCATTCAGATGCATAACCTACAATATGCATAGACTAACTAATCTTATAACATTGATGATGGTTTCTACAAAGCCGTACTGAATATATTGGAATTCAAGACAGGCTGCTGAAGGTGTAACTTGCTTCCATTTTCCCTTACATCAGGAAAGACATCTCGGTCACTGATTTAGGGCCATATAATTGGCTCTAAAGTGACATTACACAACATTCGACGCGAATAATAGCTCTATTGAAACCATAACTCAAATAAATTTGGCATACTCGTTTAAGATATTATGATGCAAGCAATACACATGGCTAAAATAGAAATAGGTGCCATCGGTAGCAGCAATATTCTAGTTTGCAAGTCTTGCGGATTCGAAATACAAACTGATGATTATCAGGATGCTAGTGATATGAAAGACATACATGAGCGGATAGGCTGTAGCGCTTTTAACGCCCGCTTTAAGGAGCTTACTAAAGAATAACATCCATCTTCAATTTAATCGAATTGTTGTTAGTATCGAGAACTAGCACCAAAATTATTTCGTTAACATATGTACATTTACAATTCATTAATTGGATCGATAATTATTAAGTTGATTCAAAATTCTACATATTCAAACAGCCTTCATCCGCCTAAACGAGAACATTCCAACTGTACCTACTATTATTACTGAAATGAGTAGAATGATAATATCATAAGTAAATGAATTCTTTCCAGTTATTCCAAGCATCAGGTTTCTTAGCGCGTCTACAGCGTAGGTAGCGGGATCCAACGTGGTAAGAATAGATAGCCATGTTTGTAAGTTAGTCAGCGGAAACAATGCCCCACTCAAAAAGTAGAGCGGGAACACAACAAAACTAACTATTAATTGGAAGCCCTCTAAGCTTTCCATATAACTTCCAATAGTAAGTCCCAGCGATGTAAGTGCGAAGGAAAGAAGTAGAATTATAACAATCGTCAGGACTAGCGACAAAGGAGTATACTGAATTCCAATCAATAATCCAACTACCATCAATATGGCAGCTTGGATCAGCGAGGTTGTCATGCCTCCAAAAGTCTTGCCTACAAAAATTGTTGTTCTACTCACAGGAGCAACCATAACACTCTTTAGAAAATCAAATTTTTTATCCCATATTATATATGAACCGAAAAAGACCGAAGAGAATATGACGGACATACTAATTATGCCCGGAAATATGAATTGTTGATAGGTCATTCCTGACACCGTTCCTATTCCAGAATTATCATTAATAACTGAACTTTCAGATGGATTAGTTATTACAGCTCCAAATCCACCTCCAATAACAAATAACCACAACAATGGGGTAAATGTAGACGCTATGAGCCGACTTCTCTCTCTCAAAAAGACTTTAAACTCTCTAAGCCATATCGCATACAATTTCCCTAATTCAAGCCATATCGCATACAAATTATGCTTCCTTATATGCGATATTTAGATCATCTCCCATTTTTCGGCTCCATCACTTAGAACGATCCAAATTATATTATCTTGAATTTATATACAACGGAAATTATAGCTGGTTGGATACGTTGGCAATGACAGACTTGTAATATCCACGCAACATGAATTACAATTTAATACACATAATTAGCAAGGAGAGCTGAAAAATAGACAAGAACACAAAAGAATGTCGACAATTGATGTCCATATGAAGGAAACGAGTTCGGACCAATA
>JANWJI010000083.1 GCA_025449515.1 Nitrososphaeraceae archaeon
AGCTGGGATTTGCTCATCGGGATTCCACTTCCTGCTAACCTAGACCTAATTATCCAGCTAAAATTGGTGGGTCTGTTGGCGAGCCTACCATGTAGCCATCTATATGTATTGCCGATTACTGTCATATTTTTGGGGCTAAATACTTATGGAAGGTTTGATGATATAATGGTAATGGTAATTTGGAATTGTTACAGCCTCTCCAAATTTCAGATGACAATGTTGAGATCTTAAAGCCGGCCTAAAAAATGATGGGGCCAGACCATAGGCTGTAATGATTACTAGATAGATCATCTAAACACCAATTCAATTTATTGATATCTAGCCCTTTGTAGATAACATATTTAGCCCAGCACCGACGACGTCCTTCTATACTGATAAACCTAGAGTTGGCGATAGAGCTCAATGGAATGGTTTTTTCATAATCGATATCGTGTTGAATACTAAAACCAGAGTACTTATAAATTTGATGGAGTAGATGAATTCTTTCAATTTTTCATTTGTAACGGATCTTCTGTATAGGGTTTGATTCCAAATATTGACTTGCGGGAAAATACCTAGACTTATAGATAGAACAATACATAATAAGATAAATAACGTGAAAGGGATCGAATCATATAAAATTCGACTACGTTAAGGTATTTTTGAAATTTGCCGCGACCTGTAATTATAACCCAATACAATATAACACACCGAATAAGTTCGATCATCAAAAGTAGACAAAAAGGTCTTTGTTGTTTTTGTGGGGTGAAAATTAATGGAATAGACGTTATTGTCAGTACCGGTAATCCCCGCAGTTACTATCATATTGAATGTGCCAAACGTCTTCATATTATATGACGTTAATTAAATCAGTAAAATTGGATCAACCGTCTAAGCTTAATCGATGTGAGTAAATACATCAAAGAAGTGTTTTCGGTATTTTACTCTTCGCAGTACTTGGCTCGTAAAAAGGCAGTTTATTGTAGCTTGGAATCATACATTATCTAGAGATATCCGACTATGAATTTTAGATAGCTAGAATATTTATCCGTTTCCTCAATATGTGTTTCATTATTCTTGCGACATAACCTCGTAACGACATACCGATAATAACAATTCATTGTCATCCGTGAGAGGTTCAAACTTCAAATAGTCCTTTCAAAAGAAATGCTTAGGTTGTTACTATTTAAGAGGACCTTAATAATTTTCATGTCGTAAGCGATTGTAGGAAGTGGGAGTACGTTTGCTACAGCTCCGGTAGGACTTTTCACTTTTATTATTACTTCTCCTCCACTAACACGCTTGATATCAAAATCTTTTTGCTCTGTAAATGGGACCTTTACAACCATAGTCAACTTGTTCTTGGCATCTTGAACGATTGATAATGGATTTCCTTGATAGAAGATCTGTGCAGGATTTTCTTCTCCAAATATTAGATTAGCATTTAAACGCAGCAATTCTATACCAGCTAACTCTGCCTGATGAAGTGGAATTTCTCTGACTGGGATAGGATAAAAATTTATTCGAGCTTCCTCTACTTTTATCCTTTGAAATTTTGACCACTTTGTGTAGTAAGCATCTGAGGCATTACTTGCATTATCCGATGTCGCAGGCCAAATTTTATTAATTATTGCAAGATCGACATTAATGCCATACAAGCTTGCCAACATTAGAGCTCTTTTTGCATTTTCTATACTAAACGAATCAGGATTTGCCACCAGCCTGATACTCGTAGTTTTATAGTCCGTAATGATATTTGCAAGACTTTTGAGTCTATCAAAAAAATCTTGTTCGAATTGCGAAATGTTGTTTGGAACAGAAACGGCAGAGAACGTCTGAAAGATTTTCGAAAACCCAGAGAACAGACCGAAAAGCCCCATAAGCTTTCTACCTACATTGCCTACAAGTTTAGGAAGATACAGATATCTTAACGCCTCACCCGAGGCAGGCATATCGAGAACAACTGCATCGAATGAATTGTCTTGCATAATTTCTTCAATTTTTAACAGAGAAAATAGCTGCGTCATTCCTGGCATCATGGCGATCTCGTATGATATGCTCTCATCAAGCCCTTTTTGAATAAATAACGACGCCATGTAAGAAAGTAAGTTGTTATACTTCTTGTTGATTTCCCTAACTGGATCGACCTGCAACAAAAAAAGATTGGGTATCACCTCTTGGATATCATAATTTTCCGAAATCTCATTGGGTAGCATAAAGGCATCGCCTAGCGTATGTGCTGGATCTGAGGAGATCAACAAAGTTTTATGATTTCTATCAGACAGTTTAATCGCCGTAGAAGATGATGTAACGGTTTTACCAGTGCCTCCTTTTCCCGTATATATTATTAGCCTCATTTTATTTTGCTGACGAACCTACTTAAACAAGAGATTGGCACTAAGATGAGTTTCACTTAACAAAATTGATAAGACCGTAACTATTTCTAATCGTTCTCCTAACTGCCATATTGTAATGATATATGGTCTTTGCATATTCATTTAATACCGGAATCATTTGATCTAATGAATCACTCAGATAGAAGCCAGGACAATCCCCCGTAAACTGAAATGTAGCATGAACCACAGGCACATTATTTTCAATATTTATCCACGATGCAAACGGGTATAGCCAGCAGACACCTGGCTTTTCCGGTTGTAGTCCACAATTACCCTCTTTGCTCAAAAACCTACAACTGACAGGAGTCCCGTCCTCGCTGTCATTCTCATCTACTTTGCGTTTCAACGAAAGCATAGTAAATAAAGTAGAAACTCTTCCTTTTTCGTCCTTTTCATCCCAACTCGAAATTTTTGTTTCATTCTTCAGAAACTCTGACTCCAGCCTGTACCCCATTTTCCGCGTTATTACATGTACATCATCAATTGTAAGTGGGAGCCTACCTTGGCGATCGCAGCAGTTATGGCAATCTGGCCATAAACATCTCCACAAGACAAACAGCTTATCAGTTGCGAGAGTTGGAATATGATATGTCACCTTATCTACTCTTAAGGTGGTATCATAAACGTCCTTTCTATTACCAAGTTGCAAATCGTATATCTGGGGTTCAATAGACCAATTTTTCGCGAGAAGCTCGAGCGAATCCCTCACTGATGATGGTGATGATTTAGATGATGTCAAATACGAGCTGAATATTGGATAAATGCACCTTTAAATGTGCCTAAACTGCCTTATTCTTTGGAGAATACTGTTAAGAAAGCCATTTATTGCAATTCCAGTTTAATATACCTTTTCTTCAATTAGTTAATTTAGCTAGACGCAAGCATTTGAAAAGATATGATGTTAGTTGTACGCCTGGGATTCACGTTCAAGAAGGACATTCATGTATCAGAACAACATATTCTCTCTTTCTCATCACTACTCAAAAGTGTTCTTATGTATTCTATGATTATTAACAAACATCTCAAACTATCCTGTCTTTTTCTTCCTTAGCCTATTATCATCGTCTTGTATAATTTGCTTATTCTACTGGTGAGCGGATGGCGAAACATTGAGCGCGGATTGTGGGCTCTGGGGTAGGATTTGTACACCAACTATCTTATCTACAGTCTTCTTGTTCCCATATGCATCATTATACATTATGTGTATAGTCAAGATTTCAAGGCTGCCTCCTACAGCAATGCTAGGAAAAATAGCAGTATCTACTCTCTTGATCTGATCAGCTTGTACAGATCCTATGTTAAATGTGCTGCTTCCTAAAATTATGAGAGGTATAATATTATTTTGTTGAAGTACATTACTGGATATAGATAAGTTTCCAACTGATGGTGTGATGATGTTACTAGCTGTGGCAGCTTGAGTTCTGGACATAACGTCAGCTATTACGCCATTAGCTGTTGCAGATCCCTCGTTTCTAATAATTAGTGCTACCCTCGTCGGAGAGCCAGGATTTGCTGACAACACATTCAACTGGCTCGCCGATAGCAACGATGTTAGATTTCCAATTTCTCTCGATAATTGCGATTCTGGTACCGCGAACGTAGCTAATATTACCTTGCCACTTATCCTGAATGGGATATCAATAGTTCTTGAGGTCGATTCAAATGGCGTGACTCGATTTGTCGTCTTCAGGTTTGATTTGTCCCTCGCATTTAGTTTATCAAGGGATTTTAGTATCTGAATTGTTGCGGATGCATTTATTTGTCGTGAAAGATCAAATGCCCTGGATTTAGATGCTGTATTGAATTCTGACTTAATCTTCCTCTCCTGTTCGAGTGTAAAGAAATGTAGCCTTAGCGATCCATGATATAGTTTTCCAACCTCTGCAGAAGGCTCAACATAGACTGGAAAGTATAGCACGAATGTTTGTCCAGCCTTAACCAGTCCGTTATAGCTTGCTATTGCGGTGTTACTATCGTTATTACTGTCAGTTATGTTATAGATGCTATTGCCTGTCACACTCGAATTAAGTGTACTCGAATTAGCTGCAGGTACGATAGCCGAGACCTTCGCAGTGGTGTTGGTCGAGTTACTTCCAGGGTCGTTATCATTGGGAGAGACCACCGCATGAAATCCCTTAGGCAATTGCAACGATCCTCTAATACTTGTGACGTCTACAAAGCCCCTATTTATTAGAACTACTGCTAATATTGAATTTCCTTCTCCTGGTCCGACCTCTTGCCTAATTACTGGCTCCAATGGCGCAGCTGGGGTCCGATCTGACGATGATCCCGCATCAATACCACCCGGAGCTGTATTATCAGTCCAATATGAATTTACAAATTGGAATCTAACAGGTCCCTCGGTTATGTTCTTGAACGTAGAACTGGATGTAGATTTTGTTTTGCTAATTGACAAGTTCTTATTAATTAGTAAAAATCTCGAAGTTGGAATGAATGATGAATTAGATGCCATCTTACCGTTCTGTGTATTATTACCACATACAAAAGTATCGTTTTTCTGAGTCTGTGTAGGTGCTATCGGTGAAGATGTATTTGCCGATGAATTCACGATCTGAATGTTACCACATATAACATTTGACTTCTGTGGAGAGGGTGATGATGGACTCGAAAAATTCGAAGAAAACAGAATCGATGGCGAGTTCAGATCTGGGATAGCCAGAGCGCGTGGTAAGATCTTTGTAACAAAATTTAACTCAGCTAGTTGTCTGGCAGGAAGGATCGTACTGGACAAAAGAAGGATGGCAAATGCGATAGCAACCAAACCATAAGCTCGAGCATGAAAACAATATATAAAGCGCCTTTCATAATTTCTTTCGCTTGAAGTATTCTTTTTACGATAAAGTAGGCGCATCGTCTTTGGTTGCTTTGCGAGCTTGAAATATATGGATGATGGAGATTTTATTTTAATCTATACATTTATGAACTTTATCTTAACATTGTATAGATGGAATGTAAAAAGCCGTAACGCGGTACATTCGACGAATGTATCGAATGATTTTTATAAGTAAAAGAGGTTAGATAAATTTGACAGTATAATATATCTAACAATAGTATCGTTTGGAGAGAATTAAATTATTATGAATGACCATTACAGTTACAGATATGAGCCAGAGACCCTGAAGGTTGAAAATCTTACCAAGATATATATTTCTTCGATGGGTAAGGTAGTACCATTAAAAAGCGTGTCTTTCACGGTAAACAAGGGTGAGTTCGTATCGATAGTAGGGCCTTCTGGGAGTGGTAAATCAACGCTGATGAACATGTTAGGAGCTTTGGACAGGCCGACATCTGGCAAAGTCTTTATTAATGGAATTGATATTTTTACTTTGAATGACTCTCAGCTTTCGACTTTAAGGAATAATACTATAGGCTTTATCTTCCAATCATATAATTTGATTGATAGGACGACGGTTTTAAAAAATGTGGAGTTTCCAGGCATTACAGGTGGAATGAGCGACAGGGATAGAAGGCGGCGCGCAGAAAGACTTTTAGGGTTCCTTGGAATTCGCGACAAAGCTAAATTTAAACCGACGAATCTTAGCGGTGGTCAACAACAACGAGTTGCAATCGCAAGAGCATTAATGAACAATCCAAAAATAATTCTTGCCGATGAACCGACTGGCAATTTGGATACAAAAACTGGTGAAGATGTATTTGGGCTGTTATCTATGCTTTCTAATAAATTTTCAAGAACAATAATTATGGTCACACATAATCCTGATCTAGCTGCCAGAACCGATAGAGCAATCCACATCCGCGATGGTGCTATAGAAAAAGAAGTTGTAAATATTGCAAACTAATATTGTAATTCTTCCAGTCCTGAAAAACATCTTGACGATAACATGTTTATTGACGATCCTACTCTGTGGCTCTATTTCGAACATGAATGAAGTATCATTGGCATTACTAGCAACAGGACCAGGTACTTCCACATTACATTCAGTCCCCTTAAAAGGGACACAGGATCTGTCCCTAATTCATATTACTGCAGGCAAGGTGCAGGATTTTAACTTTAGTATTAGTGGGAGCTCTAACAGTCAGGCGAATAGCGTAAACTCACTGCAAGCTTTCAATTCGCAGAACCAACCATTGCCTAGGATAACCGATTTGGCGATTTCTCTAGCCTCGCAGTCAGGCTCCGTAAGAATTCTCGGTGATACGCACTGGAATTTGCAAAGTATTAAAGCAGGTTCGAATGTTGTACTTTCCACAAAGGTCTATGCCTCGCCAGCGTTAATAGGTTCCCCTGTTTTTTTTACGGTAACTGCACAATATATCCAAAATGGACAGCAGATAAAAACAGACTCATTTGATATAGGAGCAATTGTGGTTGGTGACATCAAATTAGAAATAAATAATATCGGTATTAGATATCTAGGTAACACGCCGAATCTCGTCGGCAATTTACTAAACGAAGGTAATACACCAGCACTTTTTACTAACATACAAATGCTTCAACCACAAGAGTCAAGAAACAATAGTGCAGCGAACTCCCAGACTACAGAGAAAGGGATTGCACTATTACCATTATCCTCAGATTATCTCGGCAATATCCCTGCGAATTCTCCTGTCCCATTCAATATCCCTTTGAAAATAATCAAGCAACCAAACCGAGTTGTTGAGCAACAAAAAAATATTAATACTTTGATTAACAAGGTAGGAGATCAATCACCTTCTGAAACCGTTGTGCAGAATGGGGCTGGAATTCTTAATGAACGGCCAATAGCTAATTTACAGTCAGGAAACAAACCTATCCTTTATCCGGTCGCACTAAATATTACCTACAGCGATGATCTAAAAAACTCCCATCAGTTGATCATTAATAAAACCTTGGGCCAGAACTTTGAATTGGGGCAAGTACCAAACGGTCAGAGCAGATTAGAATTTAACAGCCCGGATCAAATACAAAACATTCAAAGCCCAGGAGGTAGTATTTATACCAATGGTTTTATAGATGCTTATTGGGCGGCTAACTCATCCGTTTGTTCAGCCAATAGTAATTCTTCTACACTGTCCGTGTGCTCCTCCACATCTTCTGCACTTCCTATCCCTCCTCAACAAGAGGTTGGTCCAGGAGAAGGACAATCCATATTTGCTGTTGTATTGAGTAACACAGAATTTACAGATATTAACGGAATTATAGGCTACCTCACCTTGCCACAGGGTTTCACTTCGGCGACGAATATGGGAGGCGGTGCAATCGGCAACAGCGGAGTTTATAGAACCGGCCCTACTTCTTCAAATATAGAACAAAGTAACATTTCTAATTTATCATTACCAAGTATGCAGCAGCAACAACAGACAGCAATTGCCAGCTTCCCAAATGTGGTCAAATCAGGTCAGACGTACACGCTCTATTTTAAAGTAAATATTGGCAAAGGAGTAAAGGTGGGAGATTATATAGCGTCCCTTAGAATTTTCTATTTTAAAGTGCCAGCTCTTGAACCAGGGCTATATAATTCCGCGAGTTACACGATACCCTTTTCACTGCCAGGCAAGGTTATTTTGGATGCTAGTTCTAAGACTACTAGTTTGAAGCCGGGATTATCCAATACTGCTACCATAGATATCAAGAATAAAGGAACTGCCAATGCAAATAGTGTTCTTGTCACTATTACAGGAATAAGCGGGAACAGTATTGCAAATAATGTTGTTGTTAACCAGCCTGGTACTACTAGTAATAGTAACAATACACCTTCTACTACCACCAGTCCGACCGGCCAGGTAACTACTACATCTCCTACTTCGAGTATTCCGACTGTAAACCTAGGAGCTAGGACATTTAATCTAGGAACGATACCAGTTAATGGAACCGCAGAAATCAATCCGGTTATTTATCCTTCAGAATCAGCTGGTGGAACTTTACAGAACTTGAATCTTCAAATTTCGTACACTGCTGCTACTGGGGATTCAAAGAGCTCAAGCGCTTCAGTAGGCTTGCTTGTTTTGCCGAGTCCTCCTGAGGCTGGAATAAGTGTAGGACCATCAGTTACTCCTTCCACTAACAGTGGGACCTCAAGCAATAGTAAAAATAGCAACTCAAATGGAATTACTTCTTCAGGCATAACTGCAAACGCATATTCGCATGACGCTAACAAACAAGAAAGTCAAGGAAATATCCGTTCACTTTCATCTGTATATCACATCACTGAAGATCGTGAACCCCAATTCACTGCTTATCTTGGGAATAATATCGATAAGGATTACAGTCAAAGTCAGCACCTGTATAATATTGCTTTTGGTAATTCTGGAAATATTTCAAACACGAATGTTAAGGGTAGTACGAACTTAAACAATAATCTGAATAGTACGTCACTGATCCTTACTGCAGGCAGAGTACAAGACATGAAATTCACTATTTCTAATAACAATGATTTTCCACTCACGAATGCGGTGGCATCGATAGCATCTGAATCTGATGACCTAAAGATTGTTGGAGATTCACTTTGGAGTATTTCAAGTTTTGCTCCGCACTCCAGACACGAATTCACAACTAAAATTTATGCCTCTACCTCTCTGATAGCTGCACCTGTATCGTTCTTAGTAACGCTGCAATATATATCTGGCGGGCAATCTAAAATTGGATCGTTTGTTTTAGGTGGAAACGTCGTTGGTGATATAAGAGTTAGCGTTACAGACTTGGCTGTAAACTATGTAGCTGGAACACCCAATTTAGTAGGAAACCTCTTGAACCAGGGGAATACAATCGGCCTCTATACCACTGCCCAGTTAGTAAACCAGCCATTTTCAACTAATCCAGTTCCTCAACACGATAACAATCAGCCCCATCATCAAAGTGGTTCTCAGGATCAACCTCGAAATATCAATCCTCAGTCAATAGGATCGTCTGCCTCATCATTTTTCCTTCCTCCACCTCAGTACCTCGGAGATCTCCAACCTGACTCTCCATTACCATTCAGCATTCCGTTAACAAACGTGGATAACTCCACTCTTACCGGCAGTCACCCTGTTTCACTAAAAATAACATATAGTGACGATCTCAAAAATAGTCACGAGATAACAATAAACCAGACTTTGCAGGTCAAACCACAAATCTCTCATACCCGAGGAGATCGTCATGGACAAAATAGCATATTTGGTATCCCACTCCCTGTTATTATATTAATAATTATTGCGATTATAGCATTAGTCCTTGTGAGGATGATTAGAAAAAGGAGGAGAGCTAGAGCCGATGCACTTGTTGCTTCCGAAAGTAGCCAGCCGGGGGCGGATGAGGATGATATTGAAAAATTACTCGACTCTTCCGAATCTCCTGATACAGGACATCAGAATATAGAGGACCGGAAATCAAGTATTAGAGAGAAATGAAGTTCCCCGAGATCACATAACTCATAGCTAAGGATCATTGCGTAGTTCATTTGACTTCTTGGTTTCAAACTCTGAAAATCTAACGTCAGGTTTGCTAATCACAGTGGAGTGGATTTAGATCGACCATATGTAACCATATCTTCAATAGCGTACTCGACTAAAGTAGCGGTGCATTCGTCGAATGCACCATGAAAAGTAAATAATGATCTATTGACACTATAGTACACGTGACTAACGAACCAGGTCATATATTCATGAAGTTACAACCAATTTATCATAGCCTAGAGATTAGGCTACTCAGCTACTGTGCCATTTTACGTTATCATCTTACAAAGATTGTTGTCAGCAAGCCCAAATTGCTAGGACTAATTTCCGTTATAACACTTATCATTTTTGTCCCACTAATTGTTCCGCATATTCACCGACCACACTTGATTTATTTTATATCAATGCATGTGGCCAGCATCACTATATCTACTTTTTTGATTGTAGCATCACTTTTAGCCTATCATAGAACTAACAGCAGTAAGATTTTATACACCACGGTTGGGTTTTCGGCTCTTCTTATTGTTGAGCTATTATTTCTACTCGAAGTTATACCTGGAACCAGTTCCACCATGCAGCGTGGAATATATGTAGGATTGCCCCATATGCTACTGTTAGTTATGCTGACTCTGTTTGGTTTAGGTGTCTTGAAGGTGGAAAAATAGATTGTTGCATGATCTACCTCCAAACCAGTGTGACATGGGAATCATTGATCTCAAGACATTAATCTTAGATCATATTAACAAAAGTCCCGGTATCAGATATAGGGAGCTTCTTAGATTGAGCGGCCTGACCAACGGGGCATTAGAGTATCACATAAAAATTCTAGAAAAAACTCAGAAAATTAAGGTGGATAGGCTACATGGAAGGCGGCCGAGGTACTTTCCACTGGACATGGAAGCCGAAGAGGCATGCATAATGGGTCACATTAGGAACAAATCTTCAAGGCAGATTGTTCTATTTATGCTGGGGCATGATTTGTG
>JANWJI010000084.1 GCA_025449515.1 Nitrososphaeraceae archaeon
AAGTGATAGATTACAATTTCTCTCAACAATAATGATCGGTTCATGATTCGTCCATCTAATCGGTAAGATTGAACAATTATGGGAAATTATGATTTAATTGGATCTGTCACTAATATTGTTGCGAGTCTAATCGTCACGGAAGACAAAGAACAAGATCACTTGTCAATGTATGATCTCTACATACCAGTTCACGGAAGGAGAGCATAAGGAGACGTTGAGACATTTGCCTACGCGAGGCCGTTCATCCCATTTTCACCATGTGTGAAACTCCACTAACATGTCTATTAACATGTCGGAATATCGACTAGAGTTTAGCAGTATTTTTAACTCTGCGGCAGTCATCGTGGCACTGAACCATTTTTTAAGGTGGTTCATTCCTCAGCATGCGAATCTTTATAATGTACTTCCGTCTAAGCGGATATCTTCATATTCCTGATCCATGCGTTTTATGCAATCTGTACCAAGAATCACTATAGGGTCAAATCTGATCTTGCCCTGGGGGATGGCTGAGGTTTGCTGTAGCGTTTCTATTCTGAATTTCATGGCGTCTTTATGCAAATCGCAAACTGCCCCAATCATATACTCGTCATCGTTATTGTCTTGGACCGAAAGGACATAGTTAGGAGGATAAATGCAATTAGTCCTTTGGGACCTATATGAGCAATATTTTGGCAGTACCATGTACACTTATCCAAATGGCCAGATATAAAATTAATTGTAAAACGTGTATCATGTACTCGCTGAATCAATTTTTCAGCTAACTAGGACATTCATCTTTAAACCCTTCCAAGCCTGAAAAGTATATTCCCTTGTTTACGACGAACCTACCCAATCTTTATACCTACCTCTTACCAAGCATTTTAAAGCCTTTCTAGCATATTAAGGGAAATTCAGGGATACTCATGTCTTTCATTTGAAACTTCACGCTGGGAGATTACGGGGCGACAGGTCGGGTTAAGTACTCAATATTCCAAAAATACTAAAATATATGTGATAAAATATGATAGAAAATCGATATTCATACTTTATGTACCAGAATAGGGTAGAAATAGATATCAACTCTTGATAAAAACAACGCTAACAAAGAGTAATCTTGCGATCCTTCTTTCTATAGCAGCGATAGGGATATTTTTGTCTGCAATTTCGTATCAGTATTCCACGATTACAGCGAACGATATATCGCGTATTGCCTCAATGGACGTGCGATCCAACGCAAAGATAGAAGCACATGATTTATCCCAAATCCTAGTCCACAGCATAGATTCAGTTACTAACAACTTGCAAACCCTCTCTAATGCACCTCCATTCCAAAACGCTAGTGATGTCAAGACAGGTCAAGTATTACTTAACGCGGCGCAGGATTCTACCAAACAATTGACCGATGGTTACTATTGGCTCGATAAACAGGGTAGAATTATTACCTGGAGCAATATAGATTCCCCGACTCTGAAAAAATATAAGGGATTCAATTTGAGCGACCGTGAATTTTTCACCGTTCCTAGAGATTTGCGAGTTCCGTACTACAGCAGCATATTCGAATCGCCTGACAAGATTCCTAGATTGTATATTTCCTACCCAATAATCGAAACTAATAAGTCGAATTCGAATGGAACCGGTTCCATTTCAGGAAATTCAACTGAAACAAGAAAGTTTGGAGGAATTATAATTGCTCCAATTAGTGTACAAACTATCGGAAAATTCTTACAGAAAGGACTCTCGCCTTACTTTATAAGTAGCTTAGGCCTGATGGACGAGAATGGCGTTTTTATCTATGCAAGAAACCATACGCTTGTTGGCAAGAACTATCTGTCGGATGAGTTCCAATCTACCATTCCTGAAGATGCAAAAAAATCATACAATAACATATTGAAGCGATCTTTGGGTGATAGTCCTGGAGCTGAAGATATCACTTTCCGTGGCAATACAAGTACCATTTCTTATCAACCTGTCCTAATTAACGGTAAGCATCTCTGGACTATATTCATAGGATCACCGCACAATTTGACCAGCGATGTTGGGTACTTAATTGACCAACAAAAGAATTTTAGTACAATAGTTATTGCTACTATTGCCTCTATCTCGATAGGTATGGCCTTTCTGATCCTGTCTTGGAATCGAAGATTGGTAACGGCAGTCAATACTAGAACAAGTGAGCTCAAGAATGCCAACCAATCCTTGATTGAATCCAACAGATTACTTGCAAGCGCAAATGAACAGCTTAAAGTCCACGACAGAATGCAAAGAGAATTCATTAACATCGCAGCACACGAACTCCGTACTCCAATAATGCCTATTTTGGGAGATGCCGAATATATGGAAAGACAGGTCAACACGGGGGTAGAGCCCACGTTTCTTGACAATGAACAAATTAGGTCTATTATTCGCAATGCAAAGAGACTTGATCGACTTGCATCTGATATTTTGGACGTCACTAAAATTGAGAGCAAGAGCCTTAAACTCCGCAAAGAGCTGTTCAACTTAAATGATGTCCTAGCAGCGGCAGTACAAGATGTAAAACTACAGATTGCAAATAACCTAGAGCTGCAACAAAATATTCAAGTACTTTTCAAGCCCATTAATATTGATGTCCTAGCAGATAAAGGGAGACTGTACCAAGTAGTTTCCAACTTACTTAGTAATGCCGTAAAATTTTCTGAGAGAGGATCGATTTCAGTAGAGGTCCAAAAGTCGTCAAATCAAGTTATGGTCTCGGTTCGGGACACCGGTCTTGGAATAGATTCTGAAATTCTTCCTAGACTCTTTTCTAAATTTGTATCCAAGTCCGAAAATGGGACAGGGCTGGGTCTGTTCATTTCACGAAGTATAATCGAAGCACATGGCGGAAAAATCTGGGCATATAATAACCGTATCGAACGAGGTGCGACATTTACCTTCTGTATTCCTCTAGGTGTGGGATAAAACTCATCTCCGTATACCATAGAACCGGTGTAATCATTGCTCAAATAAACAAATAAATCAACATTGAACTAAAAATTCGGAGGCTATTTTCCGATGGATTCTTTAGACATTATGCTATTCTTTATCAATTTTGAATGACCAGTCTGCTCTTTATGATCAATTACGTCGGAATAGAATATGAAATGTGAATCACAATCTTGGCAAATCCATATTATCTTCAGATCATCGGGATGCATAACGAATAGTGAGCGATAGCATATCTTTTAAACGATAGGTAACATATCTCATACTAATTTTCTTTTCGAATTTCTTATGTGCGATGAATTCATATAGTCATAAACTGGTATGAAATATTGTCAAAACCATTTTGTGGTGCAACCCTGTCTCCCCTCTATAACAGGCGGATCTAAATCATTGCTAATCGTCAATACTTGCGAGGTCAAGTATTGCAGTAAATCGTTTGATAACATTAAATATTAGTAATTTTTTTCAATAGTTAATGATCAGCAATCGATTAGAAGACGAACGACCCAGGATCTTGGTTGTTGATGACGAGAAGGATATATTACGTATAATCAAACGGGATCTGGAATCCTCTTTCTTTGACAATGATGGTTCCTCGCAGGACAGATTTAATGTAGAGACATATTCCAATGCTGAAGATGCCTTGAAAGCAGTAGAAAGTCATCCTGAAAACTATTATGATCTGGTACTCACTGACATTAGGATGCCTAAAATGAACGGTTTTGAATTGTATAGACGTATTAAGGAAAAAAATTCATCTCTGAAAATAGCATTTATCACTGCGTTCGAGATTAACCAGGATGAATTCAGTAAGGTATTACCATCCATAGACGTCAAAGATTTTATAATAAAGCCTATTGGGATGTCGAACCTAAAAACAAAACTAAAATCGATGATCCAAAAATCGGCCTAAAAGGACTAAGAAACGTTATTTCAGGCCAGTTGCAATGTTAAAATTTTGATTATTCTAAGATTCATGAGCTAGAAGATTACTTTGTTCTTATCTTCTAGAAGTTATCATCGTGAAAACCTCTGCTAAATATATACCCACTCTTTAAATTCGAAGTTTTTTCAATACATTTTCCCATGAATTATGATGACCTTAAGAGCGTTTGGATTTGTGATATATGCAAGTTCGATTTTATATTCAAATCAGACGTTGAATCCCATGTTGCAGAAACAGGACACAAATCCATCGAAAAATACGATATGGTATCCTCGCTACTAATTGATACTTAGCCTCTTCCACTGATCTGCCTCGATTCCAAGCATGCTTTGCTACCGGTAAATTATGTTATCGCCAATGTTATTAATTTAATGAGAGCTGGCCTAACGGATGTGAACTGCGGATATCGTGGAATTTCTTATTATGCCTAATCCCCAATCGTTTCGAATTGGGTCTTTACTTCAAATAGTGAGACTTGAACTTGGCATGTCTTATAATGTTACTCATAATTCGATTTTTCCTAGTACGGTATCAGTAATAGTGTCTTCAAGAATATGATACTGTTATCCGGTATAGGCTCGTCGGCTACGAAACATATCAGCCAACCGAATACTTACATGGGAAATTGACAATTTAATGTGTCTGGAGTATCAAATGTTTGTTCTGAGTAAACGAATATTACCCGTTACACTACGTGCTAGAGAGATCGTATCTCATTGCTACTCCATATCTTTTAAACCCATTTTTTTCGTAAAATGCTACATTCCTTTCCGAACAATCCAAAATAACCTTATAACAGCCAAGGCTGGCCGAAAATTCAAGTGCCCTTTCTACTAATGCTGAACCAATCCCTATACCTTCGTAACCCTTACGCGTTACAACATCTTCGATATGGGCAACTTTTCCGCAGTTATGAATAAACTTTTTTTCGATCAATACTGATATTGAACCTATTACATTTCCATTATTAAGAACTGCTACAAAAATTTTGTGCTGTAGATCGGTTTTAATAAAGTTAAACAATTGCAAAGCCTGTAAGCGGTCGATCCCAGACACATTTGATAAGTTGGACAAACTTTCATAGAAACCATTATCTAGGTCTGCCCTGTCTAATTCACGTACAAAAAAGTTACGGCTTCTGACATTGGACATACTCTAAAGCCTAATTCTACAAGTATTAATTTATCTTTTCTTGCTAAGATATATCTCTTTCATCTCCTTCATCCACTTAGTCTTATATGCAAAAATCCTCTTTTGCTTACGAGGTTTACACTCAGAAATGGCATAAGCACACAATATTGGAAAATATACGGAAGCATCACCATATACGATTACGTTGCCTGAATGAGATGTCTTGATTTTACCCCAGCTTTTTCCTTCCTGTAGCGTCGCCCCAGACAATCCGCCGGTATCAGGTCTTGCGTCAGTCAACTGGATAATGTAGTCGTGACCTCCTTCCTTTAGTTTTAGTATTTGGTATAGTGCCGGGCCGGTTTGTTGAAAAAAATTTTTTGGAACGCCTCCACCCAGCTCCAACGCGCCGGATTTTGTAGACTTCCAGAGGATCGCGGCTGATTCGGCAACATCATTTATCACGTTAAAGGGCATGTGTTGGTCATCAAATAATAAAGGCAACATGTTCAATCCTATAGAAGAGTCACTAATCGCAGGGATGTAGATTGGAATGTCATTTTCGAAGGCGGCGACGGTAAATGATTTTTCAGGAAAATGCGAATTCGCTTTCGCAGCTTTCCCAAGAGTATGTGATATATCAGCAGTCGAATTGAGATCAGACATATTTTTCATACCATTTCTGACGTCGTTTTGCACTATGATATCCTGTGCTTGGAGTGTTCCTGTTTCCTTAATATAGACATCGTAAATCCTAACTATCTGTTTGGAATAAAGAATGTCATCGTCCACATTGAAATGGCCTTGACGTACTGGCAAGCCGTACGCAAAATGTAAATCGTGATAAATATTTGCTCCAGTGGAAACAATCCAGTCAACGAAGCCCTTTTCAATCATTATTCTGATTGCCCTTCCCATTCCTGCTGGAGTCATAGCTCCTGCCAGTGTCAGACAGATTGTCGTGTTACTATCGATCATGTGTTTAAGTATACTGGCTGCTTCTGCCAGACGACGCGCATTATATCCAGTTGAACTAAAATACTCTATCAGTTTGGACACGGTCATATCTTCACTAATACTGGGCGGATCTATTTTCTTACCCGTGAATGCATGATAATTATCCATTTGCAATCATTAATGCCAGTTACTTTTAAAAATTATATCGCCCGGCAGGTGATTATCAAGATCGATTCAGACGTTTCTAAACGCTTGATGAGCATAATTATTAATCACAAATATCAATGGAATTACAGCTACAGGAATCTAAATCCTATTGAAGTGACATCCAGCGAGCACACCTGAACGTCTCCTATATTGAAATTAGGCTTAATCAATTAGGATAGCTGAGACTGCTTAGGATGCTTATTTCCCAACTAATTACCTAGATGAGTTGAATAGGACTGGCCTATACTTTGAATCTCGACTTAGCGTTTACAAACTGACTGATCTTTGATAGTTCGATATCGACAACCAATAAAGTGGGGTGAGAATTCTTGACTTGCGCGAATTGAAAATGATTTGCGTAACGCAGTTATACTATTTGTGTAACAGCTTTAAGATCCCCTGAGACATACATAATAGATCTCTAGACTCCTAGCAAGATATTTTATCCCACTGTTATTGTAAGATGATTATGGCCGTACCACATAGAAAGAGAAACAGAACCGAGAATAGGAATAAAATCAGAAAAAAATCATTATTGGCCGAGAACGTAGCTGATTATTCAATTGGATCAGGTGACGTCGGGTCTATAATTAGCTCAATGTCACGCTCTGGAGGATTTGAGTCAAGAAATCTCGCGACCGGCATCAATATACTCAAAACGATGCGCGATGACAGCAGATGTACCAGATTCCTTTCTTTTGTAGCAGCAATTGTCTCGACCGGGGTTCGGGGAATAATACGTGACATGTTAAAGAACAACATGTTTCAGTGTGTGATAACTACATGCGGTGCTCTTGACCACGATATCGCAAGGACGTATGAAAAGTATTTTGCTGGTGAGTTCGAGATAGACGACAACCTCCTACATCAGCATAAAATACACCGTCTGGGTAATGTCCTAATCCCTAATGAAAACTATGGGCCATTGATAGAGAAAAAAATGCAGAAGTGGTTAACGGATTTGTACAAAGAAAGCGCCACTAAAGAATTTTCTAGTTTCGATATTACAAAATATATCGGTAGCAGATTGGACGAAACTTCATTTTTGTACTGGGCGAGCAAAAATAATATTCCTGTCATAGTCCCAGGAATCGTTGACGGCGCAGTCGGAAGCCAAATATGGCTATTTTATCAAAATCATAAAGATTTTAAGCTGAATCTTCTGAGTGATCAGTCGAAGTTATCTGACATAATATACGAAGCAAAGAAAACGGGGGCTTTTATGTTAGGTGGGGGAATTTCTAAGCATCATACACTTTGGTGGAACCAATTTAGAGGCGGTTTAGATTATGCCGTGTATGTGACTACGGCTGCCGAGTGGGACGGAAGCCTCAGTGGTGCACAAGTCGCCGAAGCCATATCTTGGGGAAAAGTTAGAACGATGGCAAAGCAGGTCACTATTCATGGGGAGGTAACTACGTTGTTGCCTTTCATTTATGCTGGTATGGTAAGTTAGGAAATTATCTGAATCCAGTTAATATGTATATCTAAAACCTATTTACGTGTGCATGCAATACCTTATCTTATTGCAATAGGCGTCCCCTAAAATTTTTCCCTTGATTCTTTAGCAGTCCGCAACTAATAATTCATCGTTAGGGATCACCTTGAAGCAGATGAAGTGTCTAATTATGAAAATTTTTTGGAAATCATGGCTATCCTCTTGATTTAGAGATATTCTCGGGGATAATAATGATGTCTGGGCTATATCAGTATGGCAATAAGCAGGGTATTGCGCGAAATTATTTGGGAACTATTTTTGATTTTATCAACTATTCTACCCTGATGTCAAAATTCATGCAGTTGACACGCTTATTCCAATACAAGGCTTATACCTGCTTCAATTCGGCGGCTGAAATCTTTGGTCGAGGACGAGGTAACGGCCACAACATGCTGTTCCATTTTCGGCAGCTGAAATTTTTTGTGGCCGGGATGCTGCCAATAACATTATATATTAATCACGAAAGCGCAGAGACTGATTTTTCGGCTGAATCGCATTGTTCTATGAAACTGCAAAAGTTGGAATAGAATGCAAGACAGTATTTCCTGAGATTCTGAGTTTTTGTATGAATATCACGAGATATTTTCCTAGTACTTATCATTTCAGTACGGATTTCCCTGCAGTACTGTAATAGCCAGTCATTAATCATATTTTTGGTGACTTCGATGTGGAATTGGATGCCAATAGCCGTCCCAATCTTGAATGCTTGAATATATAGTTCGGTGGAAGCGAGGATTTCGGCGTTGGTCGGAAGTTCAAAAGTGTCTCCATGCCACTGAAATACCTCTAGCCTAGAGTTGCGTATCCCTTTAAAAACTCCTTCCTTGCCATTCTTAGAAAGATCGATGTAACGCCAGCCTATCTCTTTTTGAATTCCTTTATAGACCTTGCCGCCAAGGGCGGATGCAATGAGTTGTGAACCTAAACATATTCCAAGGGTCGGGACTTGTTTAAGTACAGCATCTTTTATCAGCAGCTTTTCGAAGTTAAGATATTTCAGATCATCATTTGCGGACATAGGCCCGCCAAGTATTATTATAGCCTTGTATGTTTCCGGATTTATCTGACTAGGAAGTTCCTTTGCGAGGACATTTTGTATCTCATATCCATCAGCTAATAGTAATGGTTCGAGGATTCCTAGTGTCTCGCATTCGATATTTTGTATTGAGAGGATTCTCCTAGTCATTGATCTACTTTCACAGTCCGATGGGGCAAAGTAATTATTATGAATTTATCTCAAATTCGCGTTACTACACGAAAATATCTGTTTAAAGAAAACCTTGAATCCGAATCGATATAAAAGAACTGACAAGTTTTGATCTGTAAAGCAGAGATATTTAGACCCAAGTGAAATATATTACATCAGGTTTGTATCATATATTTATTTCAAGTTTATTTCTTGATTTTCATGAAATAATATCATATATGTTGTGATAATTAAGATCTAATAGCAAACAATAAGTAGTTAGATCTGCAAATCTTCCCATGGAATTTTTTGATATGAGCATAGTGGAACATATTGAGATGAAAATGATTAAGCCTTCTCAATTCGCAATTAGGAATAAATTTCAAAAAATTTCACCGGAAGATGATAGCTTAGTTGCCAGTATCCGGGAACACGGATTGCTCCAACCCATCTTGATAAGACCGCTTGCACAGGGTTTTGAAATTGTGGCTGGGCACAGAAGATATCAAGCCTGCCGATCTCTTCGTTGCCGTCTCATACCTTGCAAAATACGGGAGATGTCCGATAAGGACGCGTATGAAATTCAACTTACCGAAAACATGCAACGCAAAGCAATGGATGCGATTGAAGAAGCCGAGGCATTTAGAAGGTATGTAATAGACTTTGGCTGGGGAGGCGTGAGCGAACTTGCTAAGAAGATCGGAATGAGCGAAGAATATGTTTCGCATAGAATTCAGCTACTAAAATTGCCAGATAATCTTAAAGAACGAATTGTTGAGAACAGACTAAACGTTAGCTGTGCGATAGAACTTGCAAATATTCCTTTCGAGACACAATCCGAGATTATTGAGCAAGTGACTAATAATAATCTGACTGTGAGACAAATAAGGGAGATAAAGTCCCATCTCAGGAATGTTGATGAATCCCCAAGTCTTATAGTATCGAATGAATTTAAGAAGTCTATCCATATTTTGAAAATTACAAAAAAGACTACACTGGCATTAAAGGTGTTGCTAGCTAGATTAGACTGCCTAATAGATGAAATTCATGAAACCGTAGAGCCGGCTCAAAGAGCTGAAATAATTAATTTTTTGATGGAAACTAGATTAAGAGCTCATGGTATGATTGACGATGCGATCAGGTTCAGAAATACTAACTCGAAGCTCAATGAGTAGGGCTCCTTATAGAGTAGATTAGAGTAGATTAGAGTAGATTAGA
This sequence comes from Nitrososphaeraceae archaeon, assembly GCA_025449515.1. Taxonomy (GTDB): domain Archaea; phylum Thermoproteota; class Nitrososphaeria; order Nitrososphaerales; family Nitrososphaeraceae; genus JARBAU01. The sequence goes on from JANWJI010000084.1 coordinate 10,087, forward strand.
GTAGATTAGAGTAGATTAGAGTAGATTAGAGTAGATTAGAGTAGATTAGAGTAGATTAGTGTAGATTAGTGT
>JANWJI010000085.1 GCA_025449515.1 Nitrososphaeraceae archaeon
GAAAACTTTTGGTCAGATATGAAAAGAAGTTAGAAAATTATTTTGCGTTAGTATGTTTAGGTTGTTGTATTCTTATTTACAGGAGGATAATATTGGGATAGGTTCTAAGTGTAGTTAACCTAATCCAGGTTTAAATCTTCCAATATTTTAATTATATCTTGTCTATTATTCAATATACCTTTCCAAGTGTCTACATGTGTAGATCTGTTTATAATTTCAGGCACGTTGAGTATAGTAAAATCTGTAGGGTAAATCTCATTCAATTTATCCCACCTCACAGGCATAGATACCGTCGCCGAGGTAGTTGGCCTAGCAGAAAAAACCGAGGCTATAGTCTTACCTTTAGAATTCTGATTGTAATCAAAAAAAACTTTGTCCTTTCTCTGTGCAGTATCCCACTGCATTGTAATTTTGTTTGGATATCTTTTAAGGAACAACATACCTATGGTCCTGGCAAAGCTCCTAGTCTGGCTATACGTATAAGTAGATGCCTCAATCGGTATATAGATATGTAGTCCAGTTTTACCGGAAGTTTTTACATACGTAGTAATCTTTATCTGATCAAAAAGATCTTTCATGTGGTATGCTATATTCACAGCTGTTTTGAAACCTTTAATATTGTATTCAGGTTCTGCTGTTTCTGATGCACCCCCATTTCCTTTTCGTTCAAATCCTGAATAGACATAGGGATCTAGATCAAAGACGATAAAGTCAGGAAATCCCAGCCCACATTTTTCTTCAACTATTGGCATTTCCTTTCGATTCGTTTCTTTGATACAAGCATCAAAATCGTTTACACTACTATACCATGGGTGTATTTCGATAGATCCTAGATTAGCTATCCATAATAACGTATCTTTATTGTTACAAATTAGGTAGTTTATCGTACTATTAGCTGATTCTGAATATATTTTTACTGTCGCCGCATATGCGGGCTTTTCTTTGTCCCAATTCTTATGGTAAAAGTGTTTGCCTTCTATGCCATCCGGGTACCTGCTCAATGAAAGAGGTCTATTTTGAAGATGCGGGAGAATATAATTACTAATCTCGTCATAATATTCGATTAAATTTCCTTTTGTTAGTTCTGGATGCTCTTCGGTTTCTGGCCAGAATACTTTGCCAAGATTAGAGAATTCAGGATATGATGATGATAATGCCGAGGATGAGGAGGACAGGGTCGATGTTGATGAGGATAAAGAATGTGATGACATGTTCTTGTCCATTTTTTGGACAGTGTCATTATTCATAATTATTCCCGTGGCTTTTTGCTTAAATGCCGCTCTATACTGATCTTTTGTAGTATTAGTATTAGTATTAGTATTAGTATTAGTATTAGTATTAGTAACAACAACTTCATCTACATGCCGTTCATCTTCAATTGTGCACTCCTCAGGTTTTTTATCTTCCCTAAATCTAAGAAAAATTGGTGCTCTCATAATCCCGTCGTTTGTCCAATTGCTGTACTTTATTTCAGCCACAAGTTCAGGCCTTATCCAGATTGGATCACGATTTGTATATGACACATATCTGATAGGACATTTGCTTGTTGTCATTTCTTCCAGTTTTGTATATATGTTATCTAGTTGTTCGAAATTAAATCCACTCCCGGTATGGCCGACAAATCTCTGTTCATGAGTATGTTTATCATATGCAGCTAGGAGGAGTGATCCAAAATAATTCTCTCTATTTCCTTCTCCCCTAGTATAGCCTATAACTACGCAATCTTGTGTCTTTACGTCTTTAATTTTTAACCAATCTCTTGATCTTGTTCCTTGCGAATATTTGCTACTCTTCTTCTTTGCAATAATACCCTCAAGGCCCATACCTTTTATTTTATCATATAGGGAGATTCCGTGCTCATCAAAGAATTCTGAGATCTTAATTCTATTGTTTGTCTTTATAATGCTTGAAATAATTCTTCTTCTTTCTACAAAATCCAGGTTCTCGAGGGATTTACCATCAAGATATATTATATCAAATAGATAATATGTTGCTGGTATTTGACGCGAAAGAATATGTATATCTCCGCTATCTTCAACATTCATTCTTTTCTGATGGCTTTGAAAGTCTGGATGGCCGCGGCTATCTAACACAACGATTTCGCCATCTAAAACGACTGACCCGCTACATGTTATGGTGCCAGTTAATTCAATGGTTTCTGTAATTTCTGGATATCTGTGTGAAATGGAATTACCTACTCTAGACGACAATTCCAGTATTGGTTCTGTCTTGTCAGTTTTGTTAAGAAATAAAATAGCCCTAACGCCATCCCATTTGATTTCAAAAACCCATTCCTTGTTGTCGAAGGGTTTGTCGATAGGTGTAGCTAACATAGGTCTTACACTATTTGGAAATTTGGAATCTTTTATGATTGATAAGTTTCTTAGTAATAGATCTGTTTTTTCACTTCTAGTTCTACTTGTTATTTCGTTATTATTATCATCGCTATTATCATTATCCTCAACTCGATTGTTGGTTGTTAGTTTTCCCTTGTTCGTTCCAGTAGTCTGTAACGTCTGAAAAGCAATACGTTCGGATCTTGTGCTTGCTTTATTATTTGCCTTCAAATCTTCGTTTGTCATATTAGTTAGAACCGACTCTGGTCTACTAATAGTCAAATCATCAGTAGCAGACGCAAATTTATCGGCGCCTTTTATCATTAACCACTGGTTTTCCCTTGCAGTCCTGACTAAGAAATATTTACCAGCTAGTTTTTTTCCAAATAAACTGAACTCAATTTTACCGTTATTAAACTGTTGAGAAAGTGTTTGTTTTGGATCTTTTGCCTCATACTCGCCGGTATCCCATACTATCACCGAACCAGCACCATAATTTCCCTCAGGTATTACTCCTTCAAAGTTCAAATAATCTAGTGGATGATTTTCAGTCAGTACTGCAAGCCTTTTTACCTTAGGATCAAGAGAAATCCCTTTTGGTACTGCCCATGACTTTAATACACCATCTTCTGTTTCTAATCTAAAATCATAGTGTAATCGTCTGGCTTGGTGTTTTTGTATGACAAATCTTAGGCGATGAGAATCTTCTTTACCGACGTCGCTTGCTTTTCCGCTTGGTTCAGGTGTCTTGCCAAAATTTCTCTTGGTGTGATATTCTTGTAATCGCATGTCCTATTTGCTTGGGTCCTTTAGAGTATGTAGGGATTAGAGCAAGTAATCGAGCAAATTACAAATTTATGAATAAAATTTCCAGTCATGTTAGATAATAACAAATGATGTTATTAAACACAATTGTAAAAATAGCGTAATCGTATGGTATGGTACTGGTTCACTATTTTGCTACTGAAATAAGCATTTAGTACATCGAGAGAGAATGTATATCAAATAATATAGATGGGTAAATAGGCGAGAAACAGACCGCTAGCAGATCCTGCCGTGGTTCATGAGTTAGTACAAAGAATCCCGAGAATTCAGATGAAGTATATGACGAGAATTTACTTAAAAGAATATTTTGCCATTGTATCATAAATACAGAAATCTGTATGAATATAAGACAACCCATTTAGCCTCTAATAGTAAAAATAAAAAGATGAAAGTAACCTTATCCTATCTCAGTACATGTATAATTGTTACGGCTTGTCTAAGTGAGCACGTAACATCCATGCCATATTTTCATGTTTTTCCATAACACCAATCAAAAAGTCATTAGTACCCATATCATGGTACTCCTCACACTTGTCAGCATCTGTACGTAGACTTCTAATTATCTGTTCATGGTCTGCTAGCAGGTTTGATATCATTGTCGATTCATCTGGATATTTTCCTGGGCTTTCTTGAATTGAACCATGTTCTATAAACTCGGCAAGTGTACCAAGTGATCTACCATTAAGTGTGCGTACACGTTCAGCAACATCATCTATGATTTCATCTATTTCTTCATACTGTTCTTGGAAAAATTTGTGTCTTTCACTAAAATTAGGACCTACAACATTCCAGTGATAATTTCTTGTCTTAGTAAACAAGATATATTCATCGCATAATCTCTTATTCAAAATTTGAATTGCACCATGACGAGAGTCCTTGGACAAATCAATATTGATATCTTTCTTGCTTTCCATTACTATTTGGCTGGTCATAATAATCATCATAACATGTGTAGCATAGCATAAAAAGATCACAGGATTATTGAGGACATCAATGAATAGGTTGCAAAGTCACAAGTAAAATATTGAAATCTCTATATGCTATTCAAGCCAACTATTACTATGACTATATATAAATATAGAAAGTCAGAAGACTAAACGTCTAAAGTGTTTAGATGTCTCAGGCCAATATGTCAATTAAAGTCGATACGGCTTTTAATTGTCATGGCATCGCTATTATCACTTTCTTATGCTATAGTATTCACGCAGTCAAATAATAATAACTATGCATTTGCATTAAGTAACAATAATACTAACAGCAGCAAGAATACCGGACTTGTACAATCGTCAAATAACTCAAATTCAACCATCCCCATTATGACAAAGATATCAAACAATGGTACATACCTGGTTCAACTAAAATGGAGTAATCCTACGTCGCTCGTCCCCAAATATACCTGCTAATAAGGGCTTTGATATGGAAGTACTATTCTTAAATGCAAGTGCTCCCTTACCTAACGCAAAAACTGTTCCACAGAGGGAAACAAAAAATGTATCTGGAGAAACGACTCTTAATGCAAGTGGTTTTAATCAGCCAGAAATATTACAACGACAGATGTCTGTTGACAGCTATGATATATCTAATTATGATAACAAAGGTCATGTTCTTTGGAATAAGACTCACGAAATGCCACGAGCAGGGAGTGGATTTGAAAGAGTAACCTTTTCTAAACCATATAAAGGAGACATAACAATCCAGATAAATAATATTAAAAGTGCAGCCGCAGCTGCAGCTAAAGGCTCAACCATAGACTCGGTAAAGTTTGCAACAAAGGTGTCATAATAGCCACCAAGAACATCTTCTGTAATGGCTGACAAATTGGAATAATTAGCTGCGCAGAACGAAAATTTGGGCGTAAGAGCGACCATGGATCTATTCGAAAATAATTTTTATTTTTATTTTTATTTTATTAAACTCCGATTTCATGAAGAGATCTTACTTTTTCAAACAATTTTTAAAAGATAGGCAAATTTTATGTGTCGCTAACAAATGGCATTATGGATAACAAGGACATTTTTTATCAGATTTGATCATATCAAACAAGATAGATTTCTATAATTTACAGTATCACTTAATTATCTTATAATTATGAATTACACACCAATTCATTAGGATCAAGTTATTCATCATAATTTAAAGTTAGTAGGAATAAACGATAATTTCACGTCAATATATCAATACAACTCGGAAGAAAATACTGTTTGCTTCTTTTATCAATTACAGCAGCTTCTGCATGACTTCGTTAAAAACGTGGTTACCTTTGTCACAATCGCTTAGTAGATTTTTTAAAGGCAAAGTAATAAAAGATACCGGCAATTATAATAACAATAATGTACCAATATGGTACAACAAACTTCCAAATAGATCTACATGAGGTATGTGTAACCCACCAAGATTCTTTGTTGTCCAATCTGATGCCTGAATGAGCAGTCCTTTCTTGGGATCGTTATCAAGTGGTAGCCACCATCTATAAAAAAACCACGTAAAATCCTCTACTAGGATAGCTGATAATACATTTGCAACTCCTAAGGATGCAGCTTTTCTCCTTTCATGCCAGCCAAGTATATTAAAACTAATACTGTCAAAGAAAGGCCCAAAACCAACTAGAATGAAAATTACCATCATAGGAAATATATGGTACGAGTAGAGTCCAGCTATTATAGGAGTAGCTACTCGATGAGTACCAGATTTTACTGTAAGATTGGCAGTCTTGTCTTGTACTGGATCGTTTATATAATAATACTCTAAATAGCCGTTGCTAACTGCAAATGTTATAACTAAACTAGAAGTTATCAGAAAAGATACGCGTGTTCTCATCAGCAAGTCAGCATTACTTGCTGATGA
>JANWJI010000086.1 GCA_025449515.1 Nitrososphaeraceae archaeon
AGAATGCGGTAGGTTTGGTTCATGTATCACAATTAAATTACGGGAATATGTCTAGTTCCTTGAATAGCAACAAGAACTCCGAAATAAAATTAGCATACATTCTGCTAACTAATTATGTTGTAAAAAGTTCCGATAAACAGACGGTTTCAAGAGTGATTTCCGAACTAGAAAATGATCTTGCTCCGGGGTTGACGTCCTCATCGACTATTCCTGACAAAACCAATGCAAATAGCGTTGGAAATTCTACTACAACTTCCACTAAAAACCAACCTCAAGATCAAAATGCTCAATACTTTTCAACTATCCGAACTGACCTAGCTAACGCTATTGCATACATCAAGGCTGGAAATTATGCCCAGGCCGACGGCACTGTTGTTACTGCGTATTTAGATAACTTTGAATATCTTGAACCTCCCATTGACAAGTACGATCATAAACTTAAGCTTGACATAGAACTAGCAATGAGAGAACACCTTAGAGAGATGATTAGCAAGAAAGCACCACCTGGCGAAGTTAGTGCTTATGTTAATGGTATACTGCAAAACGTGAAAAAGGCAGAATCTCTACTTAAAGACAAATCGCAGGTTGAATCAACCATATCTGGCGATGGTTCCAATAATAAGCTCTCTGCACAGACACTTCAATCGCTGAATACTGGTGGATCGAACGGGAAAAGACTCACTGATATTAAAGCCCTTAGCAAAGGATTTGGAGTCTATACTGGGGATAGGCGGAGTATCGGACAGGCAAATGAATCTTTCAAAGGAATTGTTCGAAACGATGTTGATAAGATTGGGTCTAAATTAGATGATATGCTTTCGATATTTAAAAAAGGCAATTATGATGAGGCATTTTCGACATCCAGATCAGCATATTTGGATAACTACGAACACGTAGAGGTTCCATTGAGGCCGATTAATCCAGACTTTACCTTAGACATGGAAATAAAATTTGCCGAGTTACGAAATCTAATTCAGACAAAAGTGCCATATGATAAGATTCAGAGCAAGGTATTCGAGATAAAACAGGGTCTGGATGAATCAGAGAGATTGGTATCTGGAACTGGGGTAGTGGCACCTGGGATTGCATTCTCTACATCATTTTCAATTATATTCAGAGAAGGGCTTGAATCGGCTCTGATTATAGGAGCCGTCCTAACGTATTTGGAAGCATCTAGGAATAATAAGTTTAAGAAGCACGTTTATTATGGTATTATAATCGCTATCGCCGCGACTGCCGCGACGTGGTCTATCGCGCAATATATTATAGAAATATCAGGGGCAAATAGGGAGATTATTGAGGCAGTAGCTGGCATTTCCGCAGTCGCAGTTTTGTTCTGGGTTAGCTTCTGGGTACTGAATAAAATTGAAACAAAGAAATGGATAGAATTTGTAAAAGCAAAGGTGTGGAAGGCAACTACCACGGGTAGTGTCATAGTGTTTGTTATGCTTTCTTTCTTTACCATTTATAGAGAGGGATTTGAAACGGTCCTTTTTTATCAAGCTATTCTATCTTTTGCCAAATATATGGAATGGTATGTGACAGCAGGATTGATTTCTGGCCTTGCCGTAATAATTGGGATAGTGTTTCTTATTCGAAGACTGGGCAAGAAATTGCCTCTTCGAGTACTATTCGGCTTGACTATGGGAGTTGGAGCTTACATGTCAATTGCATTTATGGGTAACGCAATCCGATCATTTCAGGAACTTGGGTACATTTCGACGACGAGTCTTATTGGGACTGTTCCGAGGTTAGATATAAATTTGGCAGAAATGACTGGCATCCATCCTACACTTGAATCAGTCATCGCTCAGCTTATTCTACTTGCGATATATGTAGTAGGTTCCACATATGTATTGGTAATTAAACCAAGGAAAACGAAGTCTATTGAAAGTGCAAGAAAGTCCATGGCAGATATCGAGAAAAAATAGTAGTAGTCTAAATAGGAGTTGCATTCGCAATTATTTACCTTGGGACAAATCATTAGCTTGGTTTTCCGACTCTGCTTTGAATATAAGGCTTCGGACTAAAAGCGTATGGACAGGTATCTCTAGCAGAGATCTTTTCCTGTGTAGATAGAAAATACGATGTATTTATTTTGACACTAGTTGTATTACGTTCTTGACAGGACATTTGTGAACTAACAAGATCATTTCTATTCGCATCTATTCTTAGCTTGTCATATGATGTTCTTACAAAGTATGGTATACATACATTGAAATTCGTTTATTAGGTTCGCACCAAATTTTCATTTTTTATTTTGATTAGGCGTTATTAAAAGACGTATTAAACTTGGTACATCGTTTAAATATTAGGTAAACCTAATTAGTATAGCCTAATAAGACATGAACATGATAGACTCACGCAATTATTTTCAATATGATGATTCTAATGTCCTGCCTATGTTAAGAGAGATAGCTGACAAGGTTACTTATAGTATAATAACGTCAACTATGAGTTCGCCCAAAACTGCATCCGAAATATGCTGCGAATACAAGTTGCCTTTGAGCTCCACATATAAGAAAATTCAAAAATTACAAAAATCTGGGCTAATTTCAATTGAGAAAATTCAATTCGATAGCAAAGGGAAAAAGATCCTTTATTATCGAAGCAAGATAAAGTCTTTGGAAGTTAACCTAAACCAGCAGGGCTTGGCATTACAGCTAATTAGGATCTGAATGATAGCCAGGCTACTAGGGATCAAACTTGAGTAGCATATTCAGCATGATTCAAGCGAAAAGATGATTCCACGGCAAAAACCGTTCTAATTTAGTGCATCGGATTCTTTGGTCATTGTAGTTTCACGTCAATAAGAGGTTTAATATAATATATATTTCAAGACTGTGTGAATACTCTGGAAACTTTGATTCACCCACAAATGCCTTACAATCTTGACGTCCTATGATGTCCAGAATTGGATTGCACAAGTACTTTGGCCGCACGCTACAGTCTTAGACAGTCTTAATCAGTATCTCTGAGCTGAAATAAATTGCAATATCGTCTGGTAATATAACGTCAAATATACTAGTTTTAGTATTTAGACTGTATCGTGACTAACGATGTTCCAAAAATATATTGTTGGGGGCATGAAAGCCCATAATTCTGTAGGAAAACTTCTAATTTTATAGGATAGAATTCGTGTCTAAAAAATAACAGGTACTATCAGTCACATTTCATTTATACGGATTAGCTGTGCATAAATAGGAATGAATTCTATTAGTAAGACTGCGCTTTTTTTTGCCTTGGCAGTCACCTTGTTTTCAACATCATTTAGTATCATGGGCTATTATCGGAACTATTCGGCCTTTGCTTTGCAAGAGCAATTTCAGGATAAACAACTGAAGGTAGGTAGCTCATTGACTAGATCAGCTTATTTATCGTCATCAGAATATCCTGACGGTACGGCATTTTCAAGCAGTTCTGTCGCGCCGTCAGTACAAGACATTATGCCAAGTTCGATTCCCAATCTTGATAAGACATCGATAGACAGTCAAAAAGATCCAACATTAAACGCTACGGATATTTTTCACAATTCTCTTTCATCAAGACTCGCTCTGCAAAAAGAAGCACGTCAGGAGATAGGTGGTCAATACATTGTAGTTCTCAAACAGGAGGCTAATAGTTTGTCCACCTCGGGAGAATCCGACATTTCAAACGGTAACGAAATGAGAGCAATGGCTAGTGAGATCAAAAGTAGAGGTGCAGAAATACTCAATATTTATCGTCATGCTCTAAGTGGATATACCATAAAGGTAGGCGACAATCCAGATCTTTTGACGAATCTAAAAGATGACCCAAGAGTGGCGACAGTGGAGCAGGATCAGAAGGTGAGAATGTTTTCTCAAGTCGTCCCGACTGGGATAGAGAGGATAGGGGCTAGTCCATTAAATACCAATCTCGCCAAAACCACAACACAGGCTAAAGGAGGGGGAAGCATCTCTGTGAACGCTGATATTGCGATTTTAGACACCGGCATAGACATGAACCACCCTGATCTGAATGTTTATGCTCAAAAGACATTTGTCGCCGGGACTTCAACTGCTAACGACGACAATGGTCACGGGACCCATGTCGCTGGAATAGCAGCAGCGATGGACAATTCCTTTGGTGTAGTTGGTGTAGCACCCGGGGCAAGACTCTGGGCAGTTAAGGTCTTGGACAGGAGTGGAGCAGGTGCACTATCCGATGTCATAGCTGGAATAGACTACATTACAGGGCATGCCAATGAAATTGATGTTGTGAATATGAGTTTTGGTTGTCAGTGCGATTCTACCGCACTCAATTCAGCGGTAAACAATGCCGTATCTGCTGGAATTACATTTGTGGCTGCTGCTGGAAATAGCGGACAAGATGATTCTACTTTTTCTCCGGCATCTAACCCCAATGTAATAGCCGTGGGTGCGATCGCCGACAGCGATGGGAGATGTGGCGGATTGGGCCCCTCTACACAGTATGGCAACGATGATACATTTGCTACATTTAGCAATTATGGGCCCAAGGTAACAATTGCCGCTCCTGGAGTGAATATCCTATCAACCTATTATGGTGGCTCGTACACCACATTAAGTGGAACAAGTATGGCGGCTCCTCATGTTGCTGGGGCAGCTGCTCTTTATAAGGCATCTCATCCGAATGCATCACCAGCTGATGTAAAAAGCGCACTTACCAATTTCGCAACAAGTCCCTCAATTACTTGCGACGGAGATGGTCATGGATATTTCACCGGGTCCCCGTACTCCACCAACGAGCCATTACTATATGTGAGGAATATGAAATAATTCAACGACACTAGTCCAGGGAACCACCATACAGGAGGAGTACTATTTAATATCATTGATTGGGATGGGTAGCCTAAAAATCATGAATAATGTCGCATTTTAGGTCATGAATTCAAAGACTATTATGTGTTCACGAATAATACGCACGATTAATTAAAGCCTGACGATAAATTCGAGGACTAACCTTACTCAGATCTCTGCCAGTCAGGATATCGGTAATTAATCTTACAGGAGTCATCTAATTGAAAAGCCGTATCTTTTTATCCAAAGTCTGCCACTATCAGAGACCCTCCATTTAGACCCATAAAAATTCTCTTTCTTGATCCATCTATTACGGGTAAGGAAGCTCATCCAAGACGAAATTACTTGCTCGTTCCAACCCATGCTATGCATGATTTGACTTTCCGATTGGCCTTTGAATATGCAGTCAAGAACGTAAACAGCTGCAGTTAGTCCTGATATACGCTTGTTATCGTCATTCTTTTGTGGGAGGGAATCATTGGCTAGCGTTAGCAGTTCATTCAGACATTTGTTAGACTCGTATATAACAATTAGCAAATCGAGACCTATACTCTATGTGTTCAAGAGATTGTTATAGAATTCGTGCACGATGTCTCAATATTATGTAATTAGAAGGTATTGCTGATTGTCATCTAGTAATAGATCATTAGATGCTGCGTTTAAAAATATGATAGGATTATCCTCAATTTAGATTAGATTGAATCATAATATAGTTCTCCGTAGATCAGAAAAGGCGACATCATTTGACACTGTATTGAACTTTGAAATGTCCCAAGAAATCGCTTGTATCTATATTTTCGTTCAGTAAATGAACAAGAACCAATCATTTGGTATATGAAATCAGATCGTATTTGTATTGAAGTTGGCCTAGGTTGTTGTATACCTCTGCTTTAATAGGCAGAGGAATGTCGGGAGTAATCCAAATACGACTGGTTTTGGGGCCTAAGGTATAACTTAAGACGTAGGCATTAAATGTCCCTGCTTTTGTATGTATATTTTCCTGCGATGTTACCTTTACAGGAATCGTAGTTACCTCTGTAGAAATCGAATTCCATTCAGCTCCTACAACTAAATATTGCGGTTGTAACGCAATATCTCTGATTTCCAAAATAGATGATTCTACAGGTTCATAATATGGTAAAAAGTTGCGAATTATTGGTCCGGCATTAGTTAGTTGCTGCTTCGACATCATAACTACTCCATCAGAGTTAACGTTCGGACGTGTGGTTATTTTTGCATTCGTGGCATTTGCAACGTGTAATAATACCTTCCAAAGGCTCTGGTCCTTATTATTACCTCTGTTCTGCACAAATTTCATCGCTACCGTTGAATTTACAAGAGAGCTATGTTCTCCTAGACTGCTCCAAGGAGAGGCATGACTTCCTATTCTTGTTAACGAATAGTTTAATGCTGTTCCTGGATGAATTGTCTTGCCAATTGTCCATAAATTAGAACTGGTCGGTGGCTTAAATATCGAGGCCGGGCTAGCGAAACCGCCACCAATAGCAATGATAGCGATGCTCACACCAAGTCCAAATACCGCCATAATTCCAAAAATTAATAATATTTTGAGCTTTGGGGACGTATTGAAGCAAAATAACGATGCCATATATTATTGAATGTATCTCTGCTCTATTCCAAATCTAATGATAATACATATTTTGAACGTTACAATAGTAAATCATTATTATATTTTGCCGTAAATTCTATACCTACTTGAGAAGATGGTTGAGTGGTATGTTTCACAATGTGGCGACCACGAAGGAGCATGAAAGGTCGAGACACCTCTATATGTTGGCGCTTTTTGCGGACTTTTCACTAGTTTAATTAAATTGGAATATTCGAAGCCGTGAAGTGATCCAGGAGATTGCATCCATTAGCGTCTAGCAAGATTAACACGCAAATTGGCCCTGTGTATGTTGATCATACAACCAGATTTCAAGTATTACTGGGGAATTAACGCTACGTACGTTCTGAAATATATCATTGTATGTTCTAATATAAAAAAATATAATGAAAGATTTCAGCACATGAATAAAAAAATATTACTATAAAACTCAACAGCGTGGTTTTTATTTTAAGTGATTAATCATGTTAATATAATGAAACATAGGAATAGATTAGAAATAATTGCGCTAATTTTGCAAAACGCTGTCGAAACTAATGGGGCAACTCAGAAAAGAATAATGTATAAGGCATATTTATCATATCATCATTTAAAAAGCTACTTGGTACTATTACGTCAAAATGAGCTACTATTCTATGATGAATTTCGACGAACTTATAAGACTACAGAAAAGGGAGAACGTTTCCTCAATATTTATTATGGATTAAACGAGGTTGTTTCCATGACAAATACTATAATTTCACGGTAAAGCTATTGTCCGGAATAAGCCTTCTTTCGTTTATGAATTGAACTTTACCGTTCATAGCAAATGCATCAGATAAATAACCAACGAATTATTTTTAGCTCTAGCGTGATCCCAGTGTAGATTTTCGAGCAATCTATTGTTCCCAGATGTTATATACACCAAATTCAATAGTAGATGACCTAATTCCTCATCAAATCTATCCACATGGGCTCGATTCCAGAGTAATTACTTATATTGTTACTAATCTAGGTTAGTATTATTCATGGCAGATTTTATTCCTGATCTATAATATTAAAAGGAGTAACCTAATATTGGTTGAACATTCGAGCATATTTGAGGAATTTAAGCTTAGTTATTCGGTTATATTTACCAAATAAGATTAGTTTCGGATGTAATCCAGAAACATAGTTATAACTAATCCTGAATATTCCAATAAATGCCACGTTCGATAAGGACTATCCTGGTTACTTATCCTGAGCACAATGCCATTTCAGAGGCGAAATCCTTGGCCGATACTGCTGGATATTCAGTTGAGAAGATAGTGACTCAGAAAAATATCACTGGTTCAAAATATGGCGTTGGACGTGGGAAGGCACAGGAAATTAAAGACCTGGTTGACCAAATGAAGATTGATGTGATTATATTCGATGAAGTGTTAAAGCCAACTCAACAATATAATCTCTCTAAGCTTTGTAAAGTCGAAACGATAGATAGAGAACGTCTGATTCTAAAGATCTTTGAATCAAGAGCAAGTAGCAATGAATCAAGGATTCAGATAAGGCTTGCTCAATTGCGATATGATATGTTTAGAGCCAGGGACAAAGTAAGACTTGCCAAAAAGGGCGAACAACCTGGTTTCTTCGGTATGGGTAAATATGATGCTGATGTTTTTTTCTTGGATATTAAGCGTCATGTAACTCTTTTGAAAAAGAAACTGGAAAGGGAAGAAAGAAGGAGAAAGTTACATAGGACGCAGCGGTCAAAGTTGGGCCTACAAACAATTTCAATCGCTGGGTATACATCTGCAGGTAAAACAACATTATTTAATGCATTGACAGGAGAGACAAAAGATGTAGGACGGGAGATGTTTACGACATTATCTACATACACCAGAGCCATCTCTATGCGAGATATTAAATTCCTGTTGTCTGATACAGTAGGATTCATAAACAAACTGCCAGCATACATGATTGACGCGTTTAGATCTACTCTTAGTGAGCTGACATATTCTTCACTCATATTGCTCGTGCTAGATATCAGTGATCCTATCCCTGAAGTTAAAAGAAAATATGATAGCTCTATCCGTGTGTTGAATGAGTTGGGAGTTCCAATTGGTAAGGTATTTTATGTTTTAAATAAGACGGATTTGGTCAACGGATTCGAAAGCGTGACAGAGAAAGTCAATAAATTAGATATGATAAATAAGGATTGTATCATGGCAGTTTCGGCTAAATCAGGATTTAATATCCACAAGCTAAAAGAATTGATGGCAGATTTATCTGAGGCTGATAGGATCTGATTGCCAATTGTGAACTGCCGAAGTAGATTTTGGAATAAGATAGTGCAAAGCCGGTTATCTGTTAGCAGTTTACCTAGGTCATATTCAATATTTCATTCTCCGATATAGGCATCGACTTAAACATGCTTTTGCAACCACAACAAGGGGCACCGCATACTACGAAATGTCTCTAAATCAGTCCACGAAGCACACCAATAACACGAATTGCAAATTACGAATTTCCTTTTCCTGAAAATTGCACTTCCAGTATCTCTGTCACAATTCTCCCTGCTATCGTGAGTACTGATACTTTCGTCTATTTCCAGTAAGCTCATTCCTGAAACAAAAAATAGAAGTTTACACTATAAATGAATTCTGTCGAATCATCATATCGTTTCAATTCTGACATAATATTTAATTTAATAGGAATATTCCATCCAATATTCCCTAGAATACATGAGGCGCCATTACAATTATGAATAGCCGCAGTTAGCAATTTATTTTGTCGTAATTTCTTATTTCTAGCCGTTAATTAGAAATATTTGATGATTTTAGTTTTCGAGTATGCTGGATGATAGATCTCCATCAGGCCGTTAATTAAAATCCTTTAAAGCTCATCATAGCATGACGCCAGGCAAGACGGATCTCCGACTGTAACCAGAGGTGTCTTGATTTGGTAAAGAGGGTATCGCAAATTGTTAGAGAGAAATTATCGAATTCCATTCAGCTCCTACAGCTAAATATTGCGGTTGTAATCCAATCAGACCTATGTGATGCACACAGATTGAGGCGTATTCTATGACCGAGTGAAGATGATTGTGCGTATCGTACAGTTATTTGATTACTACACCGAGGTTCGATTCAATATGACATAGCATCCTAATAAATTGCATTCATTGATGTAACAATACCATCATAATATTTCAATAATGATAAGTTTCAATTGTGATCGATATACCACAACCCATAGGTATTAAATAAACCGTCCTCCGGATATTAAGAATTATTGATTGTCCTACTAGCATAATATTTTTGTGTTAAATAGGCATTTTGTGTTACAAGATTAATACATCAGCTTTTTAGACACAAATTAGCAAAATCATTATACAATAAGAGATTTAAAAAAAATATAGTATGCAAGTTCAGGACAATGGGCATGATTTCAGCGGAGGAGGCGAAAATAAAACTTTCGGAGTGGAATGTATTAATAAAATATATGAATTTCCTGCAGGCTAATGGCTTCACAGATTGTGGTAAGGGTCAGATATTGGGGCAAGTATCTTTGATCAGAGAATGCCTAGGCGATAACATCATATTTGATGGAGAAAATACAATTGGTGCCAGAGAAAAAGAAGATATGCCAAGGGAGGGAATACAGAGACCTGAGAATGGCGCCGAAAATGATCTGTCTCCAAATCTTAAAGAAGAAGCGTCTGAAGGCGGTTCGGGATTATTAAAGCAAGTTAGTAATCTAGTTTCGGACGGGTTGAAAGAAGAAGTTCAACTGGTTGCATCTCGAAAAGATGAATCGTTGTCTGGTGAATTTCGACAATTGGCTGATGACAGCGCGATATCAGTTGATAAACCAAGAGGATTGGTTTCTAGACGTACTGAAGCATTGGTCACAAAAGAACTAAATGGTTCTTGGCTTGATAAAATCAAACGAATAACAGAAATCGAAGAGTGGAGATAAAACGAATATTAATAGAATGATCTTTTCATCAAAAGTAACCAGCGTTTGTTTATCGAATACCTATATGCTTTTTTAAGAAGCTTGAATAGAAAAAATCAAACAAAGTAGCGCTGCTAGATCCTGGTTGTCACCGGGATGGCCTCGAGCAATACTTTTTTATTGTGATTGGCTTGGCGAAGTTATTAGTAAATATGTATTAAGTGATGCCTCCTGCGGCAACATTAGCGTCTTTTGAGCCTTTTCTTTTAGCTCCGATCTCTGGGTTTCCAAACTCTTCTGATATGCGCTTATACATGGTCAACTCTTGGCTAGAAAGCGGTCTTATCTTCTTCATGGCTTCTTCGAATTCCTGCATATGTAATTTTAGCTCTTTAGCATGTTTCTCTGCTTCGTCTGGATCTGGATATTTAAGGATATGTTTACGCAAAGCGAGCATAACCGCTGCTGAACTCATAGATGAAATGTCAGCCCCTGTATATCCTTCAGACAGGTCTGCTAACTGCTCTAGACTTACATCTTCAGAAAGCGGTTTACTCTTTGTATGGATTTTCAAGATTTGAAGCCTAGATTCGCGATCGGGCTGTGACACGTATAACAGTCTGTCAAATCTGCCTGGTCTCAGAAGAGCAGGATCTATAATGTCTGGTCTGTTTGTCGCCGCAATCACAACCACGTTAGTCAATATTTCGAGACCGTCCAATTCCGTCAGCAATTGGCTTATCACTCTTTCAGTTACGTTTGAGTCTCCAAAGCCTCCTCCTCTCGTAGGGGCTATTGCGTCTATTTCATCAAAAAAGATCAGGCAAGGTGCTGCCTGTCGTGCCTTTCTAAAGACCTCTCTGATGCCTTTTTCGGATTCTCCTACCCATTTTGAAAGTAGCTCGGGTCCCTTTATACTAATAAAATTGGCTTCGCTCTCATTTGCCGCAGCCTTAGCCATCAAAGTCTTGCCTGTTCCAGGAGGTCCATAAAGCAAGATACCTTTTGGAGGTGCAGCGTCAACAAACGTAAACAATCCTTGGTATTTCAATGGCCATTCCACAGCTTCTTGAAGTTCCTCCTTTATATCGGGCAGTCCACCGATGTCATCCCATTTAACATTAGGTATTTCTACGAAGACCTCTCTCATAGCTGACGGTTCCATTTCCTTTATCACACCTGTAAAATCTTGCATGGTGACTATGATCTTCTTTAGAGTCTCGCTCGGAATACTCTCAGACGACAGATCTATCTGTGGAAGCACTCTCCTCAACGCTCTCATTGCGGCTTCTTTAGACAAAGCCTGCAGATCAGCGCCAACAAATCCGTGAGATATGTCAGCAAGTTTTTCCAAATCCACATCTTTCGCAAGTGGCATTCCTCTCGCATGAATCTGCAATATTTCTAGTCTGCCATCTCTATCAGGTACGCCTAATTCAATCTCTCTGTCAAATCTCCCAGGTCGTCGTAATGCAGGATCGACTGCATTTACTCTGTTTGTTGCTCCGATAACCACTACCTTACCCCTTGAAGACATTCCATCCATCAGCGAAAGTAATTGTGCGACTACTCTTCTTTCGACCTCTCCTGACACTTCCTCTCTCTTTGGAGCTATAGAATCTATTTCA
This sequence comes from Nitrososphaeraceae archaeon, assembly GCA_025449515.1. Taxonomy (GTDB): domain Archaea; phylum Thermoproteota; class Nitrososphaeria; order Nitrososphaerales; family Nitrososphaeraceae; genus JARBAU01. Next base: position 11,970 of record JANWJI010000086.1, read on the forward strand.
TCGATAAAAATAATAGACGGCGCATTTTTTTCTGCTTGTTCAAAGATGTTACGAAGTTTTTCCTCGGATTCTCCATAGTATTTACTCATTATCTCTGGTCCACCAATCGTATAAAAACTCGCGTTGGTTTCGTTAGCAACGGCCTTTGCTAATAGGGTCTTCCCTGTGCCAGGAGGACCATGCAAAAGGACGCCCTTTGGAGCTTCAACCCCCAGCCTTTTAAACAATTCGGGATGCCTTAATGGGAGTTCAATCATCTCTCGGACTCTGGCGACTTCGCTTCTTATTCCACCAATGTCTTCGTAGGTGATAGAAGGAGCGCCACCTTCTTTCGAAATCTCTACTGCCTTAGTACTCTCTTCAGAAACTGTAATCTTTGTAGAATCCGTAATTATAACTGGACCAGAAGGATTAGTGGATATTACAACCAAATCAATCCTTTGACCCATTACGCTTATCGGTATCGTGTCACCTTTGGTCATCAAATGGCCGTTAAGATAATCGGAAAGATAGTCCTCAGCACCGACTATTCTAAGGGGTTCAGTAGGAGCCAGAGTTATGCTCTTCGCATCCTTTGATTCGACTTTTTTAAGTTCCACGGAATCATTAATACCTATATCCAGCTTATTTCTTGCATAGCCATCGATCCGGATTAGACCCTTGTTTTTGTCGGTTTCCCTCGCCGGCCAGTTTAGAACTGTAGTTTTTTTTCCAAGTGAAGATATCTCAAGCGCATCACCAGTTGATATATTCAGTCGTTCGGCTACAGTTGGGTCCACACGAGCGATCTTTCTTCCCACATCTCTCTGCTCAGCCTCGGCAACCTTTAGACTGATAGATTTATTTTTTTTGGCATCGAAATTGGTAGGCTGAAAGTCTTTACCATCATCATTACTATTTCCATTTAGATCAGATGACATCCAGCAATTCAATTGCAATATGTCATGTTAATACTTTACCATCCACATCATAACTCATTCGCGCGTTCAATCGCTAAAATCACATTGTTCGTATCTTCGCGTTGCAATAATAGACAAATGCTATGTATCCATCTATCATCATCATTTCTAATTACTCCCCAAATCTTCAGAATGATCATTTGCTGCGAGGATCAGAATTTAGTTAATGTTTTGTTAAAGGATTCAATTGTCAGATGATAGTTATTCACATTTGATGTACTCCGTAACTAGGATTTAAGACAATGATTATCTGTTGTGATCGATATACCAGTCTGGACTAATTGTCTTTTCATAATTATATAAAAACTAAGAGATCATGACTTGAATTATAATTAAGATAACAACTATTGGAATTACGCATATATTTAAAAACGTTTGAAGGTAAATCGCCTTAAATGTCGTCGTTAAAGTCATCTTGTGGTTGTTTTAATCCGTGTCAATTTGTGGATGAATTCACGGCCTCCACGTGAATTTAGGCGATTGCCTAAAGAACTCAACTGCATTTGAGAAAGTGACCTTTTCAATTTCGTTCTCACTAAATCCCCCAGATTTTTTCATTTCTTGGGCAACTATTGGAACGCTTAAAGGATCGGAACGACCCCAATCAGCTGCGCTATGAATCATCACATGTTCTGTTCCGTATTTATTCAGAATTTTAATTGCCCGATCAGGAGACAATTTTGTGACAGGGTATACAGACAATCCAGCCCACATTCCCATTTCCAGTGTTTTTCCTATGGTCTCTTCCACATTATGATCAATAAGCATTTTTTTACTGTCGTATTTTATTTTGTTACTATCTAAGTTATCGTTCATTATCCTCTCTGTATTTTGGATTCCTTTTAACTTGTTCTTATGTGGAAGATGGATCGTCATAAGCATGTGTCGTTCTGATGCTATATCCATCTGTTTAATAAAAATTTCTTCCTCCAAATCATTTATTTGATCGTAACCAATTTCACCTACCGCTACAACTCCATCTCTTTCTAGGTAACCGTTTTTCACCATTGCCTCAACCGCATCAAGAGCAAGTGGCCTTTCAGCAGCTTCTTTCGGGTTAACAGAAATGCACGAATAGTGCTCTATTCCAAATTCCTTGGCCCGCTCGGGTTCAAATGAAATCATGTTCTCCCAGTAATCTTCAAAAGTTCCGACAAATCTCCTAGGACTTCCTAACCAAAATGAAGGCTGAACTATTACTTCAATCCCAGCTTTTGACATAGCCTCATAGTCATTAGTTGTTCTAGAATACATATGGATATGTGGGTCAAATAATCTCGGCATTGATGAGATTGCACTTACAGACGATTATATTTATTTAATGACTCATGGCGATGATTTGTTGGCTAGTATATTAGTATGTTCACTGAATCTGAATCCTAAGTTGCTACGACAATATCTATATCAGTCTTGGGAATCAGCTAAATAACAAATTCTAAAAAGCACGTCGTTTCTTCTAGGACTTTTGGCCGAAATCCGTCACATATGTTGGGGACAAGTTTTGTCTTCATGTTAGTGATTTTATCTAGCGGATATAGCAGTCGATTGCAAACGCAAGAGAAAGAACAAAGATATAGAATATTTTATACAAATACTTTGTACCTTCATATTGACAATGTACGCAGATCCTGCGAAACAGAACGTTCGACTAGTATATCCAGATGTAGTTATATTTTAATAATGGCTACAACCTGAGCACTGGTGGATTTTCCTAATTCATCTCTGATGGCCTTTGACACATGATCTCGAGAGGTTAAGCTCGAGTAATCCACAATTTTCGTGCCGTCTAATAAATGGACCTGGGGAGCTAGACTTACATTATTACTCGATTCTTGCGATTGATTAAGCAGGAGCTCAATTTTACAAGCGACTTCCTCGGGACTTCCATTGATTATCGACGCATTATTAATCGATAATTTCACCCGACCGTGGTTATCAAGTACCAGAGCTGCCCTTCTTTTTGATTTTAGAAATAACTTTTTCTTATTGATTTCGCATGCAAAGACATGATAGTTCTTCATGTCGTATAACTTCTGAAGGCCCTGATTAATTCCAAATAATTCACATGCTAGTATTCTGGCCTGTTCTTCATCGATTACTTCAGAGTTTGATGAACCAATATCAAGATTCACATTACCAGTGGCGATAGCACGCAATACCGATCTTTCACTAATAAATTGGGATTCTATAACAAGCGATTCTGGGGAAACCCCTCTATTCAGTGCTAACCGTTTTACCTCGTCGGTCAATGAGGCAATATCGCTTGGATTGGGACTATTTATTGTTCTTTCACGTTCTTCCCTAATCATAGCCGCGGCTACTCCTATGGATGATATCACTTCTGCATTTTTAGCAATGTGAAACGGTAACTGAAGTTTTCGAGCTAGGAATGGAATCAAAACTGAAGCGCCTCCTCCTCCACCGACCAACGAAATACTATCTGATTTTAATTTGTATTCTCTCACCATGGTTTCTATTATCTTAATAATTTTCTTTGCTGAAATCTCAAGGATTGACTCGGCTACTCCAGTCATTTCCATTCCCATCCTCTCAGCAAGTATTGATAATGCAACACTAGCAGACTTCTGATTGGCCATTGCGTAATCACCGTTTGGAATCAGTCCCAATGCGTTCGCTGCGCAGGTATTAGTAATAGCGTAACGATTCCCGCCACCTGTTTCTATGGCAATGTAATCAATGGGATCACCATCCTTGGGTCTAAACGTGATTATTTGGCCGTTCTCTAAGTCTTCAGGATTTGCGAAACAAGAATATGGGAGATTCGCTATATGCGCCGAACGTGGACCTACGTCGGTTATTTTTCTTCCAGACCACCGTATTAGAGAGCCGCCCGCTATACCGGCGACCCGAACGTCTAGTGACCGAATACAAGTCGGATGTTCCATTATAGTTACGTAGTTAACTTCTGGTTTCCCGCCCTTTATAACGCAGACATTGGTGGATGTTCCGCCCACTTCGATAAATATACCATCTAACACAGACAAATGGAGCAATGCACCCGCTACACTTGCTGCGGGTCCAGACAAAACCGTAAGTATGGGCTTGTTCCGAAAGGTCTGCATATCAGTAACCCCTCCGTCACCTTTCATCAGCATAACAGGAGCCATGATATTCTCATTTCGTACTGCTAACTCAACAAACTGAGCAGTGGTCATAGCTTTGGGTAAGATGCTAGCATTGATGGCAGCAGTCAATGTCCGAATTTCAAGTCCATAAATCCCAGTGAGCTCATGGCCAGAGGTTGATGGAATGTCGGATTTTTTCATCACGAACAATTCGTTGCTGGGGTCATCCACACCGTAGGCTTCGCTCACTACAAGCACCTCTGCTCCTTCCTCCTTGAGTTGACCGATCGCTGACATTACCTCTCTTTCGTTCAAATATTTGGAAGTATCTAAAAATCGATAGGAAGACCTTAGGTATTTATGCGATGCCAGTTTTATATCATGGATATTTGTGCGTCTGATAACACTAGATTTTTCTAGACCAACCCCCATGCCGATGATCCCAACTTTCGCTGTATCTCCCTCCAGTAGTGCGTTAACTGCTTGGGTTGTACTATGAGCGATTAGTTCGATTTGAGAATGCTGGAGGTTACACTCGTTCATAAGATTAGTGAGTGCCATAATTATCCCTGTTGATACTCCCTTTTCAGAACCATGTGTGGTAGGTACAGTAACCTTACCAACCACGCTGCAACTGGAAATGTCCAACGCAACAGCCTTCGTAAATGTTCCTCCTACGTCTATTCCAATTCTTATTCTTCTTCTCATATCAAAAACCGTTAGGTGTGCCTAATCCAAAACCTAGAATCGATTATTTAAAGTCTATCTAAAACCTTTGGGTTTTTATCTCCATTAATATCAAGTAGGTAGAAAAACCTCTTTTATCGACTCTCGTACACCCATAGTTCGGAGTATTCTCTCAAACTCACTTTTTTTATCTGAAACATGAATTTCCAATTGTCCATTGCCACTCTTTCTTAACATTCTATTAAACCTTAGAAATTTCCTCACCTCCTGCGCCACCATCTTTGCAGGATCGAGAAATTTGACCGTAGGCAAAAGAGCCACAAGGTAATTTTTTACAAATGGAAGATGGGTACTGGATAAAGTTATGACGTCAAGCCTTTCGTCAATGTCTTCCCCGACTATCTGTAAGAGCGTCTTAAATGTCAGCTTCTCATTTGTTAGATAGGTACCATTTTCAACTAACTGAATTGCTGCTGAAGCGTTGATCCTAGTGATAAAGATGTTCTGTGGAACTTCTTTACGAATTAGGGATTCCAATTCGTTGCTTTGGAGAGCCCCTCCGGTTGTCATTATCCCAATATGTTTTTTCTTTGTTAACATACATGCTTGTCTTAATGGAGGTCTTACGCCCATGATTGAGAGGCCCGTTTTTTTCCTTACTTCATCCAATATTTGAATCGATGGTGTATTTGAAGCGATTATGACCAGTTTGGGTCTATATCGACCAAGATAATTGATTGTCCGGATTACAATATTTAGTAGATCGTTACGGGATTTATCACCATAAGGAAAATTAGACTTGTCTGCCAAATAAAGTAGATTCTCGCTAGGAATTACCTTCCTGAGCTCCCTTATTATTGAGAGAGAGCCTACACCAGAATCAAATACCGCAATAGGGTTATTTAGCAACGTTGCTGGTAAACGATTTTTGCCTACATATAGTTATGCAAAACTCTGGATCAACTGTTGTGATTTTTCAACCTACTTAAGATAAGATATAGTAGTGAATATGCACTACATGGATTATCGAATTCGATTTTAAAAGTTAGGGAGCGAATTAAATCTGTATAGTGAGCTCTGTTACCTTAAGCGTTTATCACCCCCTTGTTATGCATACTTAGGAAAAGGGTCAACCAATTTTGTACATGTTTTAGTCTACAATTCTCTTTCCTACAGGGGAAATAGTCGTCAAAACTCTCG
>JANWJI010000087.1 GCA_025449515.1 Nitrososphaeraceae archaeon
ATGTTCTCAATGTACTGGAAGAATGGATAATGACTAATGGTAAGCCCAGTAAGATAATGCACGATAATGGAAAACAGTTTACATCCAAAATATTCAGACGCTTTCTTGTCCACAACCAGATAAAGGATAGATAAACAAATACCAAATTCCTATCCACAGTTACAAGGAAAGATAGAAGCATATAACAAGATAGTAAAGAATGAATTTCTAGCAATAGAAGATATACCAAACATAGTTGATGGTAAACAAAGGTATGATGATATGTTTGTAAAAGCGTATAATGAAACTATAGAACATGGAGGCATAAATGGTCTTACTCCATCAGAGATGTTTCTACAAAGATTAATTACATCCACCATACGTACAAAAGCTAAGCAGCAAAGTGTAACCCATGTAGGTAATTGATAATGTAACCTATCTGTGCAAGTACAACATCTAGGAAATAATCAAGGTACAGATACACATCTCTCCAAGGATGGCCACTTTACATTCATTTTCATATTGTATCGTCAGGGGCGAATGAGGGCAATGAGTAAGGATAAATAAATGAACAATCGAACAAACAAACCAACTAACTGTTCCCTCCCGGTAAAGTATTCTAGTCTATAATAATAACGAGAAAGTACGCTAATTACGGATTTGGATAAGATTGAGAATGATAGTTTAACAAAAGAAATAGAGTCATGGAAAAATGGCTTTGCATTCGCTTTACGCTCAGAGGATAGAAAATTATTTATGGAAATGATAGAATACAGTGATAAATATACTGATGCAATAAATGCTAAAGGCGAGCCATTTACGACTGAATCGTTATTTATTGCATTAATACTAGAGCAACAGAAAATGATTAAAGAGTTGATCACTAAACTTTCAAAAAGAACTAGCTAACAACTTGTCATGAAACGAGGTCAAGAATTATGGTCGCACCCCTTTAATAGTTAAAGATGATGATAATGATAAACATATCAAACCAAATTTGCAAATCATAGTAAAAAAATAGCAAGTTGGTTGATGGTGTGGCCCCAAAGCAATTTGTACGGATGAACACCTGTCATCAATTTTTGACAAATGTGCTACCGGGGTTTCCAGCCAACCTCATGCTGTGGAATGACAGTAGATTTAAGTATGGATTATAGGAATAAATGGTTATTCGAAATAAATTAATAACATCTTATGATCTCTATGTGAGATACATGATCTATATAAAAAAAATGAAGACAATAAAGAAGTCTATCGGTACATTAGCTTCTAGTTATTGCTCGTAGAAGCTCGAGAATATCTATCTTCGATGAGTCTGTCAAGGGAATAGGTCTATACAGGTAAGCAAATATTTGTAACTATCAGGCTCCACTGATTTCTTATGCCAAGCCGAAATTCTCCATCATCCATTCTTTAAAATGTTTGTCAGACATATCCTTTCTAATATCCATTATTCTTTGGGCATCCTTGCCAACTACATATCTAAAGCTAGGGTCATCAGAAGTGACTGCCACTAACACCACTTTTGCAACTTCTCCTGCAGCTGTTGCTTCTGTGGACATTCTTTCAAAAGCTTTTGATACAGTCTGAATCAATTGTGAGTAAGGCGAGTTAGAGTTGTTCATCTGTTCGGCACTTTAGCAATTTTCAAATTAGCCCAAAAATTAGATCTTACAGCGCAAGGCTCAATCAATACTATCTTTATCCCAAACTGTTCCAATTCATATTGTAATGATTCAGATACTCCCTCCAAGCCAAATTTTGTGCCGTGATAAATTGTATCAAGAGGAACGGCAATTCTGCCTCCATTAGATACAATATTTACTACTCTTCCACTCCTTTGCGTTCTCATCGTAGGCAATACCGCCTTGATAACTCTAATTGTCCCAAAAAATTAGTCTCAAACTTCGCCTTCATTTCATCAATAGATGTCTCCTCTAATGGGCCTACTAATGCATACCCGGCATTATTTACTAAAATATCAATTTTCTGTCTTTCTGATATATTGTATCGATTGCATTATGAACAGATGTGTCATCGTTGACATCGAGCCTAATAATTCGTAGGGACAGATCATCATCGCTTGAATTTTCTCTGATTGATTTGTCAGTTTTCTTGTATTTTGTCAGTATTACGCATTGTAGCGTATGTGTAAAACCCATTTCTGGCAAGAATTTTCGATGTTTCAAGGCCGATACCACTCGAACAACCGGTTACTATTGCGACTTTTTTCTCTTCCACATACATACAGCCTATACTATATAAAATGGCAAGATTATAAATTTACATTTCAAGTATCACAGACCTCATTTCAAACATAAGGATAGTTCTGAAATTCGTCTATTCTACACTTGCGATAACCTATTCTTATGTACAATAGATCATAGTCGCAAAATTATATTCTATATTACCAATTGTAAGATACTAGATATCCTATAATACTAGACAAAAATTACAGTATCTCTAGGTTATGTCAAATCGTGTTTACGTTACTTCCAAAGTCTAAAGTATGTTAAAATTTAGTAACGCTTTTCTTATCTTGTTTGTATAATAAATCAGGGGATGTTCTTCATTATTTTATCTGCAAACAATTCTAGTTGTTCAAGTTCTCTAGATGGATCTAGATCGACTATGAAATACTCAATTCCGGCATTTTCAAACGATTCCATTTCTCTCAAGACCTCTTCTTGAGTTCCATAAATAACGAATTCTCTTATCTGTTCATTAGGCATTCCCTTAAACAGCTCATTTACGCTTTTGTTTAGTACTTCCTTATCATTATCAATTAGCACAATGCCCAATTTAGTTTTCAGAATTGAATCGTAGTCCCTACCAACATTCTTACAATGTTCCTTTAATATACTCAATTTTCTTTTTATTGTCTCGATAGAGCCAAACAGGTTGCACGCGTCTGCGTACTTTGCTACGATTCTTAATGTATTACGTTCTCCACCTCCACCTACCATAATAGGAGGGTGAGGCTTCTGTATTGGTTTAGGGTTACAGTAAGCATCCTTTATCTGGTAGTATTTACCATTGAAGGTAGCGGTAGACTTGGTCCACATTTTAAGTATAATTTGAATGACTTCTTCAAGTCTCAATAGCCTCTCTTTTGTCGGAGGAAAGGGAATTCCGTATGCGAAGGATTCCTCCTGATTCCATGCTGCTCCTATTCCCATAAACAATCTGCCTTTACTAAGGACATCCAAAGTCGCACTAATCTTTGCCAAGATTGCTGGATGTCTATATACAATCCCTGTCACTAACGTTCCAAGTTTTATTTTTGTAGTCATTCCTGCAAGGGCAGAGATAGTTGTCCAACTTTCAAGCATAGGTTCATCCGGACTTCCAACAAACTTTATCTGATGAAAATGGTCCATTACCCAAAAGGAATCAAAGCCAGTATTCTCTGCTATCAAGATGAGATCTTTTAGAGAACCTACTATCTGGGACGTATCTTCATTCTTATAATCGAAACTAAAATTAGGATGCTGTAAACCGAATTTCATTTTAAGCATATCTAAATATCTTTATCTGAGATATAACTCTATGGCTCTAGACATCCAAAAGATCTATACTATAACAGAATATATAGACAATCATGGAATTCAATCAATCTTTAATTGCTAAAGTCTAGTTTAGTTTCATCGGTTTAAGAAATAAGTGCTTTAAAATTTGTGTTCTCATCAATTGGATATCAGCTTTCATCAATCTTGTAGTAGTAATTTGGCTATTTTCTCAGGTTCATTGATTGTATATGCATTAAGGTAAGACAAATCTGACATAGATTATAACGAGACCCAGCATTGTATGGGATGGCCACAAATACGTGCATGATAGTACTTGGCTTACCATCAAAAGGATTACCTCAGGATGATCGGGTAGCCCAGTCAATCACTTCGGTTTCAGTCTGACAAATTTACCTATCGTTTTGTCTATATACCTTCAATAATAAATTAATTACAACATTAGTATTTTTTAATATCATCCTTTCTAATAGTCAAACCTATCTTCATCTGTTTAGTTGTCATTGCACCATCGGTTGCCTACAGACAGACAGATGCTTTTTGTTCGAGCGGCAAGAATGCAAAAATTGTTCATATTTGACTATCATTAATCACATCCAATGATCCAAGGATATACTGTCAGATCAGCCTTAGAACTGATTCTAGCTATAACATATAGTTAATATCAGAAGAACTTGTCGGATATGCAAAAATAGCCTGTTTGAGATCACTAGCTTTGAGTCCCAATCGAATTGCTAGTGCAAATATATTGATAATCTCCTCCGCGTGCGGACCCAAAATGTGGGCACCTAAGATATAGTCGGTATCCTCTTCAATTAATACTTTGTATCCTGAACAATTTTCAGCAACACGTTTGGAAGAATACCAAGTAGATGTATTTGCCTTATTAGTTTTAAAATGCAAATTCTGTTCTCTTGCTGACTCTTCTTGTAATCCAACGGAAGCTAGTGGTGGAATGGTAAATACTACGCTTGGAACGCCTTTATAGTTAGATTTGATTTGATTACCTTTTAACAAATTCGTGGCGACAATTTTCCCTTCGTATGTAGCAATAGGAGTCAACGGTAGTCCTTCACTTGCAGATGCATCACCAGCTGAATAGACCGCAGGATTTGACTGGCTCTGAAGGTACTCGTTGACTTTTACTCCTTTGTTTTTATCGTGTTCTACACCAGCTATTGCTAGATCGAGGTCGTCAATTTCCGGAACTCTACCGGCTCCATGAACAACTATGTCTGCATCAATGTTATACTTCTCGTTAGTGCTAGAGGCGCGCACTATAAATCCAGTAGAGTGGTTATTTTTAAAAGATTCTATTGCATCAATCTTCGTTTGTAAAAGAACCTCAATGCCCAATTCTCGAGTTCTTTGCAATAATATATCGACAAGGTACGGATCAAAGTTCTTCAAAGGTCTAGTACCACGATGTAAAATCGTTGCCCTTGCACCAGCTCGTGCTGCTATATGGGCAAACTCAAATGAAATATATCCACCTCCAACAAAAACTATTTTAGACGGCATCTCGTCGAGCTCCAAAAACTGATCGCTTTTTATTAGATTGTCTTCACCAGGAATATTCAACTTCATTGGCTGTGCTCCTGATGCTATCAATATATGATGTCCGTTAAGTGTATTAGTATCGCCCACTTTGACAGTTCTTTGACCAGTAAACCTTGCCCTACCGTGAAATGCAACAATCCCAGATTTGGAGAATTGCTCTTCTCTCTGTTTTGGGATCGGTTCCGTGAAAGTTCGCTTAAAGCTCATCAAATGAGGCCATTGTATAGCTGATCTATTTGAGTCGATAACACCCTTGCTTTCCATTCTTTTATGCCAATCTATTACTTCGGCAGCCCCTACAAGCACCTTCTTTGGATCACATCCGCGAAGAGCACACGTGCCGCCAAAAGGCCTAGAATCGATTACAGCAACACCCCATCCAGCAGAATGACATTTCGATGCCACTGTTGAAGCTGCCGTCCCAGTACCGATTACTATAAGATCAAAAGTCTTTGTATTTGACATAAGCACAGTTAGTCTATAATACATAAAGTTGTTTTTGTTCTTATTTTATCATGTTGAAATTTTCTCTTTAGTCATACATCTATGTTGACAGCTCGAACAAATTGCTAAAACGATGCTATCAGAATTTTATTGATTACTAGAAAAACCAAATTAGTATATTTAGTATTCTTGCATCGCAACTCAAGTGCTATTACGTATTTATTATTATAGCTAGAGACGCAATAAATGAATTACGCCCTTGCCCCTTCCAGCGCGACATAATTTTTTCGTATCTTGGTTTCGCTATCTGGCATTCGAAGAGAATGTAACCATAATACACGATGAGAATTAGTATCGATACTAAAGTACATTAACTAACCATAAATAAAAAGGAAAGAGCTGATAAAAATGGGATGGAAGCGCTTATCTAATTTTAGGTTAAAAGTAAATATAAAATTAGGCGTATATAGTACCGATATAAGCGTGAGACCCGTTTTGCTTACTGTGGACGATAATCCACAAGTGGTTTGGGCTATTGAGCGTGATTTACGACGGCAATACGGAAAACGCTTTCGTATTCTTAAAGCTGATTCTAGTCAAAAAGCTCTCGGATTAGTGAAGCAGTTAAAACTACGAAATGAGATCGTGGCATTGCTCTTAGTAGACCAGCGAATGCCGCAGATGTCTGGAGTGGAATTACTAGAACGATCTATGGATATATTTCCAGAAGCTAAGCGTGTATTACTTACAGCTTATGCAGATACAGAGGCTGCAATAAGATCCATCAATAAAGCCAGAATCGATTATTACCTAATGAAACCATGGGACCCTCCTGAAGAACATTTGTTCCCCATCCTTGATGATCTGTTAGATGATTGGTGGGCTTCATTTAAACCTCCATACGAGGGAATTAGGGTTATAGGATTGAGATGGTCACCGAAATCCTATGATTTAAAACACTTTCTAGCCAGAAATGGGATACCCTATCAATGGCTAGATATAGAATCTGATGAAGGTCACCGTTTAGTTTCTTATGTCGCCTCTACAAGCAAGGGTGAAGGATCTGGTCATATTTCCACCACCATCTCAGTTTCGGATTTTAATCTCAATCAGCCTGGAAACAACGATGATAATACTGCATCCTTAATTAGATCGTCATCATCATCACCGTCGTCTTCGTCTTCACTATATCCTTCATTCTTAAATCTACCACTGGTGATTTTTCCTGACGGCTCTTACGTGGATGAACCGTCTAATTCCGAGCTTGCAGAAAAAATTGGTCTAAAGACTCAAGCACAGATGCCTTTCTATGATTTAATAATAATTGGAGCAGGACCAGCCGGATTGGCGGCAGCAGTATATGGTGCATCAGAGGGCCTTAGTACATTACTAATTGAAAGACAAGCGCCTGGTGGACAAGCAGCTATGAGCTCTAATATTGAAAACTATCTTGGCTTTCCTTCTGGTCTAACTGGCAGTAATCTTGCTAGACGAGCTGTTGCACAAGCAGTCCGATTCGGCGTAGAGATTCTAACCCCACAGGAAGTTATGGGTATACAAATCAACGGTCCATATAGAATAGTTCATTTGAAAGACGGGACAGAGATAAGTTGCCATGCCCTTCTAATTGCTAGTGGAGTATCATACCGTAAATTGGAAGATATAAAGGGAATAGATAAACTGACTGGAGCTGGTGTGTATTATGGCGCTTCCATGGTGGAGGCGCTATCCTCTCAAGGTGAAGATGTATATATGATCGGTGGAGCAAATTCTGCAGGTCAAGCAGCAATTCATTTTTCTAAATATTCCAAAACAGTAACCCTTGTAGTTCGTGGCGATTCTTTAACCAAAAGTATGTCATACTATCTTATTAATCAAATAAACGGCACATCCAATATACAAGTATTATTAAATTCAAAGCTTATGGAAGTACAGGGTGAAAATCGACTTGAATTCGTTACCGTATACAATACTCAAACAGGAGAACAGCATACTGTATCATGTTCTATACTCTATATATTTATAGGTGCAGTACCACATACGGAAGTGTTTGCTGGATTAATAGAACGAGATGCAAATGGCTTTATCTTGACAGGCCAGGATTTGATACGAGATGGAGGTAAACATCCTAAAGGCTGGAACCTCGATCGGTCCCCATTTTTACTTGAGACAAATGTGCCTGGGATATTCGCTGCTGGAGATGTACGCCATGGCTCTACAAAAAGAGTGGCTACAGGTGTTGGAGAGGGATCCCTAGCTGTTCAATTAATACAACAATATTTAAAGAGTGTGAAATAAATAATAACAATATCTTCACTAGCAGTACAAATAAAAATGCTTATAGCAGAAGTTAAGAAGGGAAGGGTATGACGATTAGTACAAAGGGTAGCAATCTTACTCCTGATCGAGAGGCTCTTTTTCATCAAATAGAGCTATTTTCCGGGCTCTCAGATAAAGAGCTAAACTCATTAGAAAAAGGAAAGGAGGAATGGTATGGAAAGGGTGACAAAATAATTTCTGAAGGTGAAAATGATGCGTTCTATGTAGTACTAAACGGAAAGGTGCAGATCATATTAAAGGATGGGCCAAGAGAAGCGCTCCTTTCTACATATGATTCAGGAGACCATTTTGGAGAGCTTTTAATAATTCTTGGTGAGCATCTCTCAGATCATAAATGTGCTGCTATTGCTGCTGAAAAAAGCCATTTACTAAGATGGGATAGAGACGCATTCTGGCGAATGGTGTACGGTTCACCTTCTCTGACTAGGCAGATTCTAAATTCAATGGCGCGCCTTCTTAAATCATTGGAGACAGTATTAGAGCAGAATCAAAAGCTGATAGCGCTCGGTAGCTTGGCTGCAGGTCTCGCTCATGAGTTGAATAATCCTGCCGCAGCTGCCAATAGATCTGTCTCACAGCTATCTGATTCTATTTTAGAATGGAGGTCTCTGATGCAGAGGCTAAATAGTCCTGAAGGTATAACTTCTGAACAATGGTCGTACATTTCTAAATTAAGGAATGACATTCTGAAATTTGATTCGAATTCCACGACTTCTGTTACTGGCGATCGTAGTACAAATGATATTATAGCACAAAGCGAAAAGGAAGAGCAGATCATAGGATGGCTTGAAACTCATGGTATTAATGATGGATGGAAGCTGGCATCTGAATTAGTCAATGTAGGAATTACTATAGATACCATAAAGGATATCTCTAGTACCTTAATGTCGCCGGAGGTCAGTACCCATAACAGTAGGGTAGAGCAGAACCTTAAAGATATCGTGGGTTGGTTCGCTACAACAATAACGTTAGACCGTTTGCTTTACGAGATTAAAAGCAGCACTACGCGTATTAGTGACCTAGTCTCTGCGGTAAAATCATATTCCTATGTGGATCAGACTCCTCTTCAGAATGTCGATATCCATAAAGGGATAGAGAGCGCCATGACCATCCTTCAGCATAAACTAAAGAAAGCAGAAATAACTACAATTCGAGAATATGATTCTAAATTGCCGCATATTAATGCTTATGAAAATGAGCTGAATCAAGTATGGACCAATCTAATTGATAATGCTATTGATGGAATAGGAAAAAACGGAACTATTTTAATTCGTACCAAAAACGAGGCTAATGATCATATACTTGTAGAAATAGTAGACAATGGAAGTAAAGGTATTCCAGAAGATATAAAATCACGGATTTTTGAACCGTTCTTTACAACAAAAGACCCAGGGAAAGGTACTGGTCTTGGATTGGGTATAAGTCATCGGATCATTGCTGAGACGCACCGTGGAGACATCCGGGTATATTCTAGACCAGGAGAGACTCGTTTTCAGGTTCGTCTGCCTATCATCTACAAAGACGGGCTCAAAGAAAGGTACTGGTCATGGATAAAGCCACAGGACTAGCAAAAACCCAAATCTCAGAGGAAATACGAATCTCGGATCTTCGATATACTCTCCGTCTACAGGATCATAATAATAAATTCCGATTCCACCAGCTTGCCTTCTGTATAATTATTCTTCAATTCTTCACAACAGGTTTTAATCGCGTTTTTTTGACTTGCTGTCAGTTTTCCATGAAAATTCTTGGCATTTGGTATAATCTGGCTCACATATCATGCAATATCCTAGGCCGCATAGAATATGATTAATTTCGTGATGTTCACACTAACAATACTGATTTAACTCTAAGACATACTTTAAAGCCTCGATATAACCAAGTTTTATTTGCTCATTAAAATCATTGTGTCCAGAAATATACTCACCTAGTTTTAGATCAAGTTGCATTATTATCTTCTCCTTAGATTTCAATTCTTCTGGTCCTCTGATCTGCATACTTTCTGATCAATTAAAGCCTGTGGATTTTCAAACCATTCAACTTTTATCCCAAGCATCCATAAACTTTGGTTCATCAACATTGTATGGGTAGCGCATGAATAAAACCAACTATCATCAATCTCAAAACGCCAATCAGCAAGTCTACCGCACCTTCTCAAAGCAATATTCTGTCATTTCCAGCAGCCTCGCTTCATCATCAATGGGAGCATCAGAAGGTTTTCTATTACACAGGGTCGACTGACTATCGGAATCGATAGTGAGGTTAGTTTAAGATCACTCATGTCATCTTCCTATTCAATTTATTGTGTCTAACCTTTTTAACAGGATAATACATTCTACAAGTACATACGTAGAAATACGTACATCCGAATATTTTTGCATGATGTGATTTTAAATGCCCGCATATACAAAATTTTCTCGTTTCTGGACCTAAGCCATCACTGTTTTTACCCAGATGTTGATTATATTTGATCTTGCGTCTTTTGTTCTGCTTCAAGGCTCAGTACGAATCAGAAGGAAGTCTCATGGTTGCCTTTACCTCATTATTTTCTCCCTTGACCAATACACTCCAGGTTATCTTACATTTCCATCAAATAAAAGCCATACTGTATAGGCTGCTGTAATACCCTACTGATACGTTTATCATGCTGTCATACAAGGATAGGATCGGAAGTAGTGCCTGCGCCATAAAATTATGTATAATGAAGAAAGATTGGGATAATCATTAAATCATATCGCTAGTCTACACAGATGCCTGGGACTGGTACTTTTTTGAACAGATGCGGAGACATTACAACATTCGGGAGTAAGTCGGCCATCCTAGATCGGAACTCTGGTCTATCAAAGGCTTGTTTAAAATGTTCTGCAGATTCCCATATGACATAGTTAAAAAACGTAGTACTATTACCTATACCCCTGTGCAGTTGAGCTGAGATGAATCCGGGTTGCTGCTTAAATATTTCAGTAGTAGCTGCAAAAAACCTTCAAGAATTGATCTACGTCATCAGATTTCACAGTAAATTTGTTTAACAGGATAACCGAACCCACATCTTCCTCGAGTTGCGCTTTTAATGTTATATTTTCGTCCATTTCAACGATTTTTACCATGGCTAATGATGGTATGTATTGCTATTTGAGTTTTTGATTGATCAATGCTAAATCTAATTCAACCAACAGAGCTAAATCTCATTAATCCTTAGTATTGGCTTGTTTGTTAGTGTGTACTAATTGATTTCTATTGTGATCAGTGACCACAAATTTGAGAATTAAAGACATAAAAAAATTAAATGTGAATCATTTTTAGCCTCTCTTTGATTCTCTATTTCTCTATAGGATTATCTATCATATTTCCCCATTCTGTCCATGAACCATCATAATTTTTCACATTTGGATATCCTAGTAAATAAGAAAGAACAAACCAAGTATGTGAGGATCTTTCGCCGATCCTACAATAAG
>JANWJI010000088.1 GCA_025449515.1 Nitrososphaeraceae archaeon
ACGACCTACATTTACGTCTTGTCCAGAAATAATATAGTCGACATACTTGTAAAACTCACGATACCAATAAGAGATACAGTTGCGCCATCTGGAGTGAAAATAGATTTATCTATGAAAGTAGAAATTAAACCTAAAACCTAACGAAAGTTAACCTTCGAAATATCAATATGGTCTTTCTAGTCAGTAAGATCAACTTCTGGCGACGTTGAAAACAGTCATGCTATTATCAGACAGATTTGACAATTCCTTGATAGATCTGCCCTCATGTGAAGTGAAACATGGAACTTATGAACCAGAGCGGAGTCCTGATTACGAATTAATTGACAGACTCACAGGTCTGGTACGACTATTTGAAATCTTGATCTAGAAACACAATAATTATGCAGCAAGAAACTCCTGATTATTCATATTTGAATACAGACTACATCGACCATCTTTGTAATTCAGATGATCGCCTGGCTAAAATTATCGCTGCGATTGGATCATATTCTATAAAGAAAAAAAATAATTCATTACAGGCGTTGATAGAAGCAATAATCTATCAGCAACTAAATGGACGTGCTGCTAACACCATTTGCAGCAGGTTCTATGCGTATTACGAAAATTTGATCCCAACACCACAACAAATCATTTTAAGCCCAGACATTGAATTAAGAACTCAAGTAGGTCTATCAAGAATGAAAATAATATACCTAAAGGATCTTGCAACACATATCGCAGACAATAGGTTGAACTTATTTGACCTACCTGGAATGAAAGATGAAGAGATAATTAGTCAGTTAACAAGAGTAAAAGGTATAGGAAGATGGACAGCAGAAATGTATTTGATATTCTTTCTCGGTAGGGAAGACGTATTACCAGTCACTGATCTAGGATTGAGAAATGCTATGAGAAGAACATACTCGTTAGATGAACTTCCTATCCCTAACACTATGATTCAGATAGCTACTCCTTGGAGACCGTATAGGAGTATAGCCACGTGGTATATGTGGAAGTCACTATCTAATTTCAGCACTATTGGTTGACGTTATTTGACATAACAATATGGTCAATTTCTAAGTATAGCCGAGCATATACGGGTTGAAATATTCTCAGGAAATTGATTTGAAAGACTATTCCTTTCAGAATTTTATTGTGTGAACGCGAGTGGTGCAATTAGTAGTTTCAGATGCTGAAATATATTGACAATAAGATCTTGATCTCCTCTTTTATTTCTTTATTGCACAAAAAGTATAAAAATTATGATCATCTTGTGCTGAACTAAATTTAGATGCAAAAAATCATGTACGCAAGAAGGATACAGTGTCGCTCCCTTATGTATTGAGGACGTCTAATATATTGCAAGGCCTGATGTAATATAATAAAATCAAGTTTTGTATTAGTAATGTGAAGTAATTATATCTTTATGCTAAATCTAGAAAGGTTAGTTACCAATGTTAACTAATAAATAAATAGTTAGTACAATACTGAAGGCACTAGAAAAACAATGAATAGATTAAAAACAATGTCAGTTGTTGCTGCTATCGCAGTTGCAGCAATACTCCTAGCATCATCGATCACGCTTGCTAGCCCGGCAGTTGCAAAAGGTAGTGGAAGTAAGAGCAGTGGAAGTAGCGGACGAAGTAGCGGTGGAAGTAGCGGCGGTGGAAGTAGCGGCGGTGGAAGTAGCGGCGGTGGAAGTAGCGGCGGTGGAAGTAGCAGCAGTAGCGGCTCATCCAAAGCTGGCTATGATAAGTTCCAGAAATGCCTTTCCGATGCCGCTTCAGGTGGTTCTGCAACAAAATCGCAAATAAGGACTTGCTTTGACTCTACCTACGGAGCGGGCGGCAGTAGTGGTAGCGGCAGTGGCAGTAGTGGTAGCGGCAGTGGCAGTAGTGGTAGCGGCAGTGGCAGTAGTGGTAGCGGCAGTGGCAGTAGTGGTAGCGGCAGTGGCAGTAGTGGTAGCGGTAGTGGCAGTAGTGGAGCCTAGTGACGAGGTAATAATAATAGATAGCAAGGATTAGAAAACGACAATAATTTTCCTATCTACACCCTTTTTTGATTTTAATATAATACTGATTAACAACACGATTTGAACCCACTTTTCAGTGTAAATAATCACTTGTGCTTCGAAGAATTTTTTATTAGAATACCGAGGCTTATACTTATGGGATAAAAGAAAGTCATGGCAAACGGATGATTAGGAAATCACTGCCCGGGATAAGCAGAGTTAGAGATTCATATTACTGCAGAGGTTGGGAAGGTGGTCAGTAGGAGGCGATATCCTATAGGAATAACCGACAGTTTGCGACATCTAGGCAATTTGAAGAATCGAATTCCAATTTACCTAACTCCCTGAGCTGAAGACTATGTTCTATCGTAGAATGATAGAGGAGTGAATCGAGTAGTGGCATTAGGTAAGTTCACCTCAACAAGATGCGCATCCTGGAGTTCTTAGATGTTGTGTAATATTTCTGTCGCAAATTGCTGACTAGGATGCAGATCTGTCTATATAATTCATTGTACATTTTTTGCCCTTGATTTGTAGAGTCTGCAAATCGGACATGGTACTGTTCATTGACAATATTTTAGAACACGATACTGCATATTAACCAATCCAGGAAGACCATAATGCCTATAGCTGTTCAGTTTTTTGAGCTCTTTAGACAAGTGTACCTGAAATGATAAATAATATGCCCGATACGGACAGCCAAATTGCCGAAGGAAATCAATACCAATATTGGTATGTCAGTAATTGCATATCATCAATCTAATAGGAAGTATAGATGCGATCTGTTGCCGATTGTTTGTCCAATTAATTTAGAAAACCCTCCGGTATTACTAGGCTCCAGACCCATCCATATGTGAAATGAATCTATTATATTCAATAGAGGTGCTAGGTTGATTTGTCACATCTAGTACGCAAGGTCAGTTTTAATATAAGATTAGAATTTATTTAAATTCACGTATATAAGTCATGATTACAAAGAAAGATAATTAAAATTGTGTGCGAATAAAGAACCTATTGATCGTTCTCAACAACATCTAGCCAATGAGCGCACTTTCCTTTCGTGGCTCAGGACCTCTATTGCACTTATGGGGCTAGGTTTCATTGTTGCTCGCTTTGGCCAATTTTTGCGAGAATTTGGATTGGATGTAAAAAACAATAATATTAATAATAATGCTGTAGCTGCAGTCAGTCTTTTTGGACATTATCAATCCTCATTAATAGGCATAAGTATTATAATTTTAGGAATTGTGTTAATACTCTTAGCGCTAAGAAATTATCTAATGACTCGTTATCAAGTTGAGAAAGGGGTCTATATTCCGAGCAATTTTAATATCTTTGCAGCATCAATAAGCCTCGTAGTCATAGGCATACTCACTATTATTTACCTATTTGTAGTGCTGCCTGCTAATAATAATCCATAAACATCCATGCGTGGATCATGCGTGTATTAATCACAATGCGTATTATCCATTACGGCTAGTATGATAGAAGTGCACCATCTATGTAATAAAAATTTATATTAATACCTAAGCTAAGTTCAATGTGATTCGATCTGAATTCAAACATGGCTAATTGGTGCCCTCAATCATCTATACGTTTTGTATTTACAGTACTGTATTCACAGCCAACCGGTATATTTTCAACAATAAAATTAGCCAAACATGCCATAAGAGTCAGATGGAATAGACTAATCCAGTCTCCAAACTACGTTAGCTCATTTGATGCTTTAATGAGTATCGAAGAATTAGAACTAGATAATCCTGACTATGAAGCATCAAATGTAATTTATTTTGATTACAGATATGACCAGGGATTAATTGAACGTAAGAACGCTGAATATTTTAGAAGGAAAATAGAAAAAGCTGAATAGTGATAAAATGTACAGAGAATTAGTTTGCTATCCCATGTTATGAAAAAAATTTAGCCACTGTCAAGAAGGTATATGAGATGCATTCATGTCATATGTGTCTTAAGGCTTATTGACTCATAATACAAACGTATAGTTCAAGTTAAAAATAAACGAAATATCACATGAAGGTGGTTATAGAGAACACATTAGAGCCACAATTAGTTGACAAGATAATATATCATGATGTCAGACTTGTAATTATAGCACCGATGATATATGTATTAACTATTAGTGCACATTTCTTCCTATATCTAATCTGCTAGAATAGTGTCAGGATGAAAGATGAATTGACAGCTAAGATATTCGTGGTTCTGTGACGCTATCTACATTTTTCATGGTCGTCTTCATGATAGTTCTTTGCGATCGAAATCGATGATCATATAGTACTACCATGTATCGCGTC
The DNA here is from genome assembly GCA_025449515.1 of Nitrososphaeraceae archaeon. Classification (GTDB taxonomy): domain Archaea; phylum Thermoproteota; class Nitrososphaeria; order Nitrososphaerales; family Nitrososphaeraceae; genus JARBAU01. The sequence goes on from JANWJI010000088.1 coordinate 4,303, forward strand.
ACAAATCTTACCATCTTTCATTTCCGCTTATTTTGAACTGACTATTGTATTCAACGAAGATATCATTAATCAACAATATTTTTAATGACCTTGATAGAGAATATGACGATATTATGAACAGTACTATTTTTATGCGATCCATAAGACTCATGATTTGATGTTGTTGCTTTGATCCAGACAACAAAATCTTAATTATTGAACAGCAACGGATCCATATTTCGCGACCCTTGCCACGTAGAGTAAGCTTTTGTTTGTGTTTAATAACCTCAGTATTGAGAATCCAAGATCGAAAATTAACACCGATCGTATGCCATTTATCTGAACTCAACTATAAATTCCACCTGCGAGAGTAGGATTACGTAATCTATAATACACGCTTAAATAATATAGTTGTGATGAGTTCCTCAGAAGCGGATCCTAAGAAGGGAGAGATAAGGGTATTTCAGGAAGATTGTGCAGAAGACAAACTAAAGAATGGAATTCTTACCTTAACTAATCAAAGAATCATCTTTGAGAAGACAGAAGGTAGGATGGCTACACTGTCAAAGAAGGTTGAAGGAGTCCTTCTGGATCTGGCTCTAGATAAAATATCTTCGGCTAAATCAGAAGGTTTTATAATCAAAAAAGTTGTGATTACTACAATTGATGGTAAGCCATTCAAATTTGGGGTTTTTAACATCCATAAATGGGTAAAGCTGATCGAAGAACAGAAGGAATTATACCTAAAAAGAAATAATGACCCAAATGAGCAGTCAGACCATAGTCATACGTGAATATTTTCTCCGTTACCTCCAAGCGACCTCGACTGTGTCTAATCTCCATGATTGTTGAATAGCTGCTTTCTCTACCTCAATTCTATTCCCAGTTGAAAGGTGGTCAATTGCACCAGTCCAGGCAATCTGAGCACCATTGTCTCCAGCGTAATGAATAGGACAGATGAATAAACTGCTTGATAATCTCTTACAAGCGCCCCGTAGCATCTGTCCGAGTCTTTTATTGGCAGCTACTCCTCCCACAATCAAAACCTCATTTTTGTTACTAAATGAAAGCGCTCTTTCTACAGCCTCTGTTAGGATTGCAAACGAAGTCTCCTGCAACGAGTAACATACATCAGCCAAGGGGGTATCCTTTTCATTTCCACGCTCTATGGCTGCAGTAAGTAATCCAGAGAGTGAAACGTCGTTTCCCTTTATAATGTAGGGTAAGGGGAGGTACCGCATTGAAGACTCGTCTGCAAGCTGCTCTATCACTGAACCACACGGTGAGGCAAATCCCATTGCTCTACCGAATTGGTCTAGTAACTGTCCGATAGTAATATCAAGTGTCTCACCAAACACTCTCCATTTTTTGTTATTAAATCCAAGGATCATAGTGTGTCCTCCTGAGACGAGTAGGACCAACGGATCTAACGAATTGGTTAGCATTAGACCCAGTTCTATATGACCTAGGGCGTGATTCACAGGAACAAGCGGTTTATGATGGAAGGCTGCCAGCGTACGCGCAAGAACTGCGCCAACCCTGAGACATGGTCCCAAACCTGGTCCTGCGGAATATGCAATTATATCTAAATCAGCAGCCTTGATTCCAGAATCATTGAGCGATTTTTTTACTATGTACGGGGCTTTCTCGCAATGATGTCGAGAGGCTTCGCGAGGATGGATTCCAGATCCAGTTGGAGCTTTGTAAACCGCACGGACGTCAGATAGGATCTTACCTCTATGGTCCGACTCTAATTTTTCTGGGTAGACTTGAATCACAGAACATCCGATTGTGTGAGCTGTGCTTTCTATACCGAGCGAATACATAGTACGTTACCTCCTACTTGCAGCAGAGACTAACTTTATTACGTCTCTGTGTTTGAGTACATACTCAGCACCCAATCGTTGTTTCGTTCGGGCGTCAACGGCGTAAAGAAAACTTTTTGCTAGATCTGCATGTATCTTCATCGCCAAGTCTTTAGAAGTCGATCCGTCTGGTAGTAAATAAGTATCTGGTAAAACATTCCCCTTTTTGTCAGTTAATTTGAATTCATCTTCAACAGGAAATACAGCAATTAGTTTTAATGATTCAAAGCACAGCTTGTTTAACACGTCCTGCACACCAGTAGAACCGTATTTTTTGAATAGCATGCTAACGGTATTCAGAACTTTTATCTGTTGCTCATTTAAATTAGTATTGGGTCTTATTTCAAATGAACGATCACCTGGAAGGTAATGCAAGATTCTATTCTTTGCAGCTCGTTTAAGTAACACCTCAGCTTCTGCTGCACATGGGATAACATTATCATATCCTTTTTCTTTCATAATCACGATGTTTGTTCCGGTGGAAGAGATATCTATCTTATTTGCAGCAATTATGGTTGGTTTGGATAAAAGCCGCACAGTTCTACTGAAATTCAAGATGTCCTCTTCATTCCATAGAATAGGCTTCTTATTGTCTAGATTAGACTGATGAATCGCTTTTGTTATTTGCATATCATTAATGGCTAGGCCTGATAGTCTTTTTGCAAGTAGGACGTCAATCCTCTGTCCCTTATTTTCAGCCTCCCTTGCGAACTTGTTCCATTCTTTTCCGACGATGGAACAAAGCCATTGATCAAACTCCTCCTCTACAAATTTAATATCATATAAGGGATCTGCTGTCCCGGCGCCGACCGGCCTACCTTCACTATCTGTAGATCCAGAGGCATCTACTACGTGAATCAACCCATCTGCTTGACGGGAATCATCCAAGAACTTATTCCCTACGCCCTTGCCAAGGTGAGCACCTGGAACTAGCCCTGCAATATCTATCACTTTTACTGGGACAAATCTGATACCATCAACGCAAACCGAGTGGATCGGGTTGTCTTGGACTTCAAATTCTTTACAAACACAGTCAATCCTAACATATGCAACGCCTACATTTGGTTCTATCGTAGTGAAAGGGTAATTAGCAGTCTGGACACTAAGATCTGTCACAGCATTGAAAAATGTAGATTTACCAACATTGGATTTACCCATTATACCAATAATCATGTCTATTATCGATATTCGAGTCCTAATAAATCTAGTCGATTTAGAGGCCCAAAGATTGTGAATAAGTTCAATAGAATTTAAACGTAAACGTAGTATATTGATGTAGTCGACATTTCTCGAATACACTTTAAACCGCTTTCAGAATTTGATTTGACAGTTTCCTATCTTCATGGCATTCTAAAATATATTACTCCAGAATTAATATTGGAGCAAGATAAAATAAAGTTGGACAAATAAATGGTGTATTGCAAAATAATGACATTCTAATAATCCCGATGCCTGTTATACGGAATCAACCCACATCACAGAAATTCAAATAGGATGGCCGAATGATGACCATAATTAATTAATTAATTAATATTAGTAAAGCTCATCGTCATTGTCCTTTAAATGTCTTCTTCATTAGCTCGACAGTATTGGGATTTGACTTTAGACTAGAAATTATTCCTTTTGCATTAATCCTTCTAAAGAAATATCCCATCCCTCCAGGTCTACTTTCTTCTGTAGACTTATTTTCTGAGTATAATTCGAAGAGCGTGTCTGTTACTACAGCGATCTCATTTCGCGGTACAAAACGAAGGTATTGTTCATTTATCTCCGGATCCATAAGTGGGCCTCCTTGATGCTTTCCATCTTCAGTTCCCATTATTATTAACTGGTAGAGATTAAAGCCAGTACCTACCCAACCTATTGTCTTTGTTGCTGGTCTATAGCACTGCTTCTCACAACCTGTAACACCTATGGATTCATTCAATTCTCCCCACTTTTCTTCTAACACGTCAATTAGATAAGGTTCGAATTTTTCAGAGTCAGTATACGTCAACCTACATGTATCTCTTCCGACACACGCTCCAGACAACATCCTTAGCGTCGAATATGGCCTTGGATTTTTCATATTTTCACCTGAGTTAGTAATACCCCTGCGAAGACCATAACCAAATAGCTTCATATCACTTTCAAATTCGTCTTTCTCATTATCATCAATATCTGAAAAGAGTAAATGCTGATTAGGGGTTGTGAAAAGCTGAGTCGTTGTATACTTGTTTAGTAAATACTTGATCATACTCTTCAAATCCCCGTTAGGTCCGCCGTCTATCAATCTTCCGTTTTCTATAAAAGCACCATACCACCATTTGAATTCCTTGTCATGATCTGCAGGTTCATGCCGCTTTATCCATCCTAGATGTAAATTTCTTTTTCCATAATCATAATCCAATAACGGAGCATCAAAAATAGTGCCAGCAATATTTCTCACTTGCTCTCTAAACCATTCTATCCCCTTGACTCTAATTACATATTTCAGTCTGCCCCAATGTCTATTTTGTCTGTCTCCCCATTCTTTGTGGACTCTTACGATAGCATCTAAGCCCTTGAGGAGGTTCTCTTCGGTGAATATACCAAATGGCTCACCGAGAGCAGCGATGGTAGGTTTACCAGATTGCTGACCTTGGCCCCCACCGACGTATACCTGAAACTGATCTACGCTGCGGCAATCATCTTTACAGTTATTAATGATCGGAGCGACTCCTATGTCATTGGTTCTTAGCTCAACACAATTATCTGGAACACACTTATTGTCTTCTACTTCATGGATCGCTGAGAAAGCGATTTTGAACTTTCGGTTTAGTTGATTAGGACCATAATCAAATCCAGTTATTCCAGGATGTCTTTCGTATAACCCTGCCTCTCTCAAATAGTTTGGATCTATCTCAAATATTTCAACATATGCAGATGGCGGGAGTGCGAAGTATTTTCCTATTTTTTGCGCCCATTTGTTAGAATCAAAAATATCTGAAGATTTAGCTAAAGGACAACCCATTACATTTCTAGTATTGTCTCCACAGCCATTGATCGTAAAAAATCCAGATTTTGCTATTTCGCTTATTGTATTGACAACATCTTTTTTCTTAATCCAATGGAGCTGGATATTTTGCCTAGTTGTTATTCTTAGACTCGACCTAGCTCCGGATTTGGAATCTGTTGAGTGCATAGAGTACAAATCAGCTACTCTGTCAAGTATATTCCAGTGTCTATGAGTTATTGGTCCTCCACCAGGTATACTTATACGTATCATGTACATCCAGTCCTTCTCACGCCCAGTATTTGCTCTGTTGTATTCCAAGTAGATTCCGTGGGATTTTGCAATTTGTTCAGATTCCCATGATATATTTTCAGTATCTCTGTTCCTGAACTCATTGAATAGATTTCCCCTTAGATTATTGGAGTTGATCTTTGCAATCTCTACTTTGGAATAGTCTTTTGGATCAGTTCTAAAATTCGGATCTATATCAATTAGCATATCTAACCTTTTGCATACCTGTAAATGTACTAGTCATCCTATTTAAAACGTAATTCTCAGTTCATGATATCTCATGTGGAAGCCCATCTCAGATTCATAGTAGCTGCCGGTAGGTTTGGGATTTAAGTGTTAGAAAGGATACTCGAGTGTAATGAATCTAACCAAAGGTCCATATCCATATCCATATGTATCCATGAAATTTAATCTTATTAGTATTGTACGAGACTAAAGTTAGCCTGTCTATGGAATCTAGATGTGCTGAGAACTTTTCGTTCATTAATTAATAGAATTGCTGTAATACGTGATCCCATTGTTCGTAAGCTTGTATGTATCCTGCTACTCCAAGTAACTCCATTTGCACGGATTTCTAATGGAACGATATACCAGCAGGAAAGGATGGAAGGCAAAGTGAGGGAGTTGAGACATGCAGACCACTTTCTTTATTACAATTCTCAACTCCACTATGCATAACATGGAATATGGGAAGTCTTTACCTACTGAATGTTTTTATCCTTGTTTTCGAAGTTTTGAATGAGGACTCAGTCTTGGCCGGAATAATCGGAGTAGCTAGTATGGACACAAAATCAAATGCAAAAGTTGTGTATATTCTGGCACATTCAATGCGCATGCTTCAGCATAGAGGTAAAGCCTACTGGAAGATTTCCTCAAATGATAAATTTATTGATGGTCAAGGATCGCTGCCTACCGATGACCATCTTTTGAAGTTTGTTGGGCTCGAAAAATTGTCCGCTAATATTGGACTAGGATATTTATCCAAACGTTACCCACAATTTCAAAGTATGAGCTCTATCAGTGCAGCACTTGATGGTTTCTTTGTGGATACTGAAAAGTTACACTTACACCCCTATATTGGTGCGGCCAGAGATTATGATTCGCTTTTTAAAATCTATTACATATTTACTGATCTGTTACTGCAAAAGCAGCGACCGGACCGTGCAGTAGACTTCCTAGATAGGCATCTACGAGGTAATCTATTGTTAATGACAAAAAATGCTATATATGCCTTCAGAAACAGCACTGGCTTTAAACCTCTTGTGATGGCCACAAACAAAAGAAAGAGCATGTACCTTCTGGCGTCAGAAAACTCTCTCCAAACTTCCCTAATCGATCTAAAGTTCAAAGACGTATTGCCAGGTCAGCTAATAAAACTGAATGATGCAGATGGGCTAGAAATTATTGAGACACTAGACTATTCAAATCTAATGATGGACCCATTTGAGTTCGTACGGGAATCAAATGTCGCAGCAACGATCAATGGCAAAAGCATTTACCAAGTCAGGAAAAATATTGGCAAAGAACAAGCCAAATTTGTGTCCAAATGGTTAGATATTGATTCAGCACACGCAGAACCTGATTATACACGTCCTATGACCCTCGGATTTAGTAATGAATATCATAGACACCACGAAAATTTTGATATCTCAGAGGGTATAATTAAAGACAGATATGATGACTCTGACCATATGATAGATTTTTCAGAAGAGGTAAGTAAAAATAAGTTACTTTTCACCGGCCGATCTCTAAAATTCGTGGTTAAAGAACTAATTGAAAACAAAAGAATTGCAACAATCCAAGGCACCATCCAGACCGGAAGTACAGTCATGGAGACGATGTACTATTTACGCGATGCAGGTGTCAAAAAAATATCTGTCATTGTAACATATCCGCCGACGATTGATGGAAGACAAGTAGGGTTATATACTCAAAATAGAGATCTGATTGCAAATAAATACGTGGGCCAAGTATCAACAATTGATCAGATTAATGAGAAAATCGGAAAGCAAATAGGTGCGGATACGGTCTATTATAATTCACCAGCGATTCTAGCCAAGGGGATCGGTTTGCCTGAAAACAACCTGTGGTTTCCAGAATGGGTGCGATTTTTGGATTATCGTAATTGACCATGAAAAAAATAAGTGATGTAGAACATGGTAGAATCAAAACTGAAGCATATAGATCTGCTGTGGTATTGTCAAACGGTAGTATTGACAATCAAGGGTATTTGATAAGACATGTAGAACTAAGAGAATACATCGAGAAATTCGACACTAAGCGAGGTCGCTACTGTCTTGTGACGGTCTTGGTACGAACCGACAACGAGATCATCGAGATGAAATATGATGAAGGTTACAGAGATGACAATGAATTTGAATTATTAGTTGCTTCACTTACAAAGTATACTGGTCTATCAGCCTTGATAAACAGGGCGCTATTAGAATTAAAAAGTCAGTGACAATTTATTTAGTGAAAGTCCATGAATTTATTGATTATCTACAAATATAATGAAAATAAATACTAGGACTACCTGACTGTCTAATAGTCCTGAAATAGTAAGGTATATAGTTGAAAACGACAACACTATTTTGTAGACAAGGCTTATGAAGGTAAACCTGAGGAGGATTAAGATAACACGAGAGCGCCTTTTTTTCATAGCATTAATTGGATCCACTCTGTTGATCGTCTTGTTGGCTCCGCTAGTGGTAAAATAATCTGATATCGCTATCAAATCTATCTAATTAGTCGATCATCCAGCTGCAGTTACGTATTTTGAGAATATCTCTTGTCTATCAAAGTGAATGAATCAAGAACTTCTTTTTGATTCCGTTGAATTCAGACAACTATCATGGAAGACTGGAAACCCTGGGAACTGTTAAAGCATTATAATATTGCCGTAGTTATTACAGAATAACCTGCAAAGTAAAATTTGCAATTCCTATTTAACACCGTAATACCTACAGTGCAGTAGTTATTGAGATTCTATGATAGAAATGTTAAGTGCCCTGAAAGTAAAAATTATAGCACTACTATCGTGATTGTTAAATTCACCTTTTAATCGTCATATATTTTCATTTCCACCACCAGTCCTGTCCTATATAGATCTTGTTTGTTATAGCAGC
>JANWJI010000089.1 GCA_025449515.1 Nitrososphaeraceae archaeon
AAAAAAACATCCAAAATGGATATTTAAAAGCGATCTCCTTAAACTAGGAGAAGAGATCCGGTATAAAATAAATTCAAGCCAGGAAGAACTAAGAGGACCACTTTATTCAGCCTTGATGCAACAGTCGTCAGCCCTTACCCTTATGTACTGTACAGAACTTATAGAAAGCCAAGGATCTCAGTCATTAAAAGCATTTTTGGAGAGGATTCAAAGGGATGGCGGTAAGGCTCATCAATCCCTGCTAAATGATAATAGGATAAAGGAGATTCAGGCACTTTTAAACAGTCTAAAAATAGAGCATCCTAAAACAAAATATCTTGTGGAGCTTTTAAATCAATATTACTCTTTTCAAAGTGATAGGGATAATACTAATTCAAATATTAGAAAATCCTCTGACCAGACTAGTAAGAGACCAAAAGCTCTTATTTTCACCCATTATAGAGATACTGCAAGAAAGGTCGTCGAAATTTTGACTGAAAATGGGATAAAAGCATCAAGATTTGTAGGCCAGGCAAAAAGAGAGCTAGATATTGGGATGGACCAAGTTGAACAATCTGCTGTTCTCCAATCTTTCAGAGATGGAGAATTTGAAGTTCTAGTAGCCACCTCTATTGCGGAGGAAGGACTTGATATCCCACAAGTAGATCTAGTTGTATTTTATGAACCAATACCTAGTGAGATAAGATATATACAGAGAAGGGGAAGAACTGGACGAAAATCATCTGGTAGGGTCATAATACTTGCTGCAAAGGATACTATTGACGAACGGTATCTTTATGCAAGCAAGAGACGCATGGAGAAGATGAAACAGATACTTTCTACCATCAGTATGACGCTCAAACCTGTTCAGAGAGCAGAGATCCCAACAGATCTCATGACAGCTGACGAGATATCATCTTTTGAATTCAAGCGTACAACGTTAGGCAAAGAAGTTGATAAAATGCTATCATCCCCTCTTGACAATATAAAAGATGATGATTTACTACTATCTCAAGAATCATCCAATCATTCAGACAGAAAGAGGATGGCGATGGATAGGGAGATGGACAAGGAAAAGGAAAAGAATAAGAAAAAAGGAGTGCTTTCGCCTGGATCTCAAACTTTTAACAATGGACTTAAAGCGATAGATTCCGCAGCGAGAAGAATTTATACATTAATAGCAAAGAGTGGAAGACAAGGGTTAGATTTAGATATAATTCAAGAGACCTTTGCATTTGAAGATTCTGTTTTACTAGAGGCGTTGAAGAAACTTGAAAAACTGAATACTGTACAATGGCTTGATGATACCCGAGTTATCCTCTCTGAAAATTTGGTAAAGATTACTGGGAGCACAATTGACGTGTATGTTGAAAAAGTAATACCTGGTGGAGCATTAGTTATAGTAAATGAAAAATGGCATGCTAGGCTAAATCACTACGATTATGAAGGTCCGCGAGAATTACTTAGAAAAGGATCGGAATTCAAAGTTGTAGGTGAACTATATCATGATGAAGGAGTGTTTAGTCTTAGAATAAAACAGATAGTATGAAAATATGAAAATATGAAAATATGAAAAATCAGGAAATGAACAGATACCTGGAGATGATCATCTAAGGAAAGAATGTAAATCATGCGCAAGTCGAACACCAGCTCACGAAAGGAATAGTTTCATAATTAGGTATTAGTTACTAGAAATTCTGCGTTTCTACAATCTAGATGAACTTTTTCATCTGCTATATTTCCGCAGGAGTGACAACCGAATTTTAGTGGTTGATTGCAGAACTTGCAGACTGAAATAGCTTCAAGGTCTGAGCCACACCGCCTGCAAATCATTTCGGTCATACACATACAATAGTAAGGTCTGCAGATATTATAATGCTGAAACTCTATTTCTTTCCAATTTAGTTAAATTGTGCTTTCGTTTTCTAGATATGCTCTCTATTATATGCGATTATCTTTAGTTATGGTTCGTTTCCTGTGTTTATTTAGTGTAATGTTCATTTCATTTGATCTAGGAAGGATATACTAGAATATGAATCGTCGTATGATTTATACGAAATACGATATAGTACTTTTCACTATCTGATCTATTTGGAGAAGGTAAAAAGGAGTGTTAAATTATGCTTTGTTGCACAAATCTGATATTAGTCAACTCACTTTGAAATCTTCGGTCAAAAGATAGTAATCCGTATCCGGCCCGTTCGTGATAAATGTTAAAAGCGTCACAAGAATCAAGATCTGCTGACGAATAAACTTTGACAGACTCATAGGGTCTATTTTCATCTTTATCTTTAATCACGTGGAAACATGTAGCAATCACTCCATCCGTTGTTAGTATTGTTCCTGTTCCTAAATCAGTTCCATCTATAGTCTTAATACCAACAGTAAATTCTTTGATTTGGTTAGTGATTGGGTCACCGTCCATGCCTATTGAAAAAAAGGTCAAGAGCAGCAACTGTTTTGCCTTAATAAATAAGCAAATGGTATGATTAAAGAATTGATTTATCAAACTTCAATCGTTTGAAAGGAATGAATTTTCTTTTGAACAGTTTAGAAAATCTATACTGCTCCTTATTTCTTCATACTTTGGAGTAAAAGAATGATCTTGACCACACGTCCTGCAAATACTGTTCCCATCTACAAAATAATCTACAATCTTGTTAATATCGATTTTAGCAAATTCTTTATATGTACTTTTTCGCATTATCATTCTTCCTCACCGGAACTCCTCTTCATTTGAGTGGTCTGGTCCACAGATGTCAGTTGTGAAATTTTGGCATACCTTAATGTAATTTCCCTTTTGCATACATCTGAAATTACTAGTCGTAATTGTACGGCTAGACTTATTGTCATTATGCATATTTCATATAGAATAATTCTGAAATAAAAAAGACGAAAAATATAGAATTTTCTTATATTTTTGCCATGTAATTTCCGACTTTACCATCCGCTCAAAAAGGCGGATGCCCTACGTTAATGTACTTTGACAGTCGTGATGATCTTTAACCCAATTAAAAGAATCTGAATATTTTTCCATTTGTGTGGCATATCATCATTTGAATTGTAAGATGCTTGTTCATGATTTTTATATGGAAAGTATCAGGAATAATATCCCAACCTCGTTGTATTATTAGATGAAGATATATTGATAATATATCCGAGTAGTTGTTTAGATGTCATTTAGAGCTAGATAGTTTGGACCTTGATCAACAAATCCTCCTTCGTATATCATTACTGGTTTGGATGCTGGAGCATTTAATGGACTCTTCTTTAATACTGCCCTCAGATAGATAGATCCCATTAGTTCTAAATTAATGATATATCGGCTTGAATAGGCTATTGCATTGCCTACTACTGGTATTAACTTGTCTGCAACAGAATATGGATTAGGACTAGATTGAACCTGATTGGTTATCACGACCGCAATACGGCTATTTTTTGCTATCTTGGATAACAGATAGATCACATAAATTAATTGGGCCATTAAATGTAATTCAGGTACGTGATAACTATTCGTCTACTACAGGTGTGAAAGGATCCCTATCCACAAATCCTCCGTCGTATATCATTAGCGGGACACTAAAGTGGGATGTGTAGGGATGTTTTTCTAATATTGCTCTGCGATACTGAATTCCATAACCTTCAATATTGACGACATACTTGCTTGAATAGGAAAGGATATTTCCACCTATCGGCTGCAGCTTGTCGGCTTCGGCGTAGGGCCGTGGATTTGAATGAACTTGATTTGTTATTACGACTGCGACGCCGTTTGTCTTTGCTATTCTTAATAATATATGCAAATATTTGTTCATTTTAGACTGTCTTTCAGGAATCTGTGACCGTTCGATAAATTCCGCTCTGTACAAGTGAGTCATAGAATCAACAATCAATAACTTTACACCAGATTCAGAGTTCATTTTGTTTTGAAGTGACTCGATGCATTGTTCCTGTTCTCTCGCAGTATCTACTTTTACGACAATTATGTTTTCTAATATTTTGCTGAGATTTAACCCTCTAGCCTGTGCATTAGATTCGATTTTCTTGGTACTAAATCCGTCCTGTGTATCAATGTAAATGGCCCTGTATTGTAACGGCAGTACTACACATAATAAATGGCATAGGTGTGTCTTCCCAACTTTTGATGCTCCATAAAACTGTGTAATTGCTCCACATTCCAACCCACCATCCAATAGGAGATCAATATTTTTTGAACCGGTCAAGAGTCGTTCTTGTTTTACTTCAGATCCAGAAGGTGTCAGCATTTGTCATCCACCAGCGAATCAGGTATAGAAACTCCATTCAACTTCTCCTCTAAGGCTTCCGCAAGAGGTTTACGTGGGTATTCTTGCTTCTCTATTCTTAATCTTTTTTTACCATCTGTCCATTCCTTGATATATGCCATAATTAACGCATGTTGGCCGACTTCCCATGATGTATAAAATTTTTCCCCTTTATACTCAATCAAGGCATCTCGTCCAAAATGCCACATGGTTACTATCCATGTCATATGGTCAGGTACGGTTGAACTAGAATTCTGATAATTAGTACAACTTTCAATAATATGGGATAACCGTTCTCTGGTTACGGCAAGAGCATTTGATAATCTTACCACACCATCCACATCCACTGCCACTGGATAGTAGGAGCAACCAACGTCTATTCGAACTGTATCCGTAGAATGTACTGTTATCTTGAGATTAAGGTCGTTTATAATCCATGGCCACGGAATTAGCTGTAAGTCTTTACTTCGTTCATTCGGTTTGTATTTTGAACATAAGGCAGACCATATTCCATTCACCGAAAATATTAGACGGATATCATGTACTGACCGTTTACCCAAGGGAATATTTTGGATGATTCGATATACTGGATCATTAGTGAGGTGTCGATAGTTATGTCTATTGTGAAGATGAGAGGTGACCATTGTATGGTCATCTGTCACGGACTTTATACTGTCTGCACATTTGATATTGTAAAACCCCTGGGGAGAATAGTATACAGATTCAATTTTTCCTGCTTTGAGCCACTTTGAAATTTTGTTCCTGAAATTGGTTTTAGAAATTTCAACTCCATTTTCTACAACATCCACATAAGAGAATGGACGATGCTCCAATTCGACGAAATCTTTAATAGTTCTCCAAAGAACGTCATCTAAATTATTTTGCTTCATCTATATCACTGATTTATGACAATCCGGTGATGACGATGGTACTTGTCACTGTCATCAGAAAATAAATTGTAAGAATCTTTGAGATGTCTAAGTGACGATTGGCTAAGCCCAATTTATAATTTAAAAACAGGTCATATCTTAATCTTGGAATCATGGTAAAATCCATCCAGAAAATAAAGCAAATCATTTTACTATATCTTCTCCAAATCAATTTTCCTGATCAATATACCGTCTTCAGTATCTTCGACAACAACTTCAGAGGGAAGGTTAAGTCCGTGTTTCCTGGCTATGTCGATAGGGATTACAATCGTAGCACTTAATTTTCCACTTAGAAAAGTGGAGGTTATCTTTTTACTTAAACCCATACTGAATATCTAATATCACCGAAATCCTTATTAATATGACATACGTTGTCATATGTGTCATACTTTGATTACCATTACTATGCATTAAATAACTTCAAGCAAGGTCAGTTGAACTCTAATCGCCAGGACATTCTTAATACTTTGAGAATTT
>JANWJI010000090.1 GCA_025449515.1 Nitrososphaeraceae archaeon
AGCCTTAGAGACACTATTTGCAACTAATTTCCAGGGCAGAATAACCGATATCAAAACAGGTCCGGACGGCAACTTGTATGTTCTGACATATTTCGATGGAAAAGTCTACAAAATAACGCCTAAAAATGGCTAAACATAAAGAATGAAAAATAGGATTAAATTATTAGCTACATTTTATGATCATTTTCATGCCAGTCCATTAATACTGTTCTAATAGTGGTGGTGATGATGGTTGTGATTATTATCATTCCCTGAATATTTCATCTACAAAGCACCATTTCCAGTTCTCCCCAGGCTCATAAGACCTAATGACGGGGTGCCTGGTAGAATGAAAATGCTTTGTACCGTGCTTATTGATAGAATTATCGCAACATCCTACGTGACCACAGGTCAGACATAAACGCAGATGTACCCAAGACGAACCTGTTTGCAAGCATTCTTCGCAACCTTCAGGTGTATTTGGATCAATTTTTTGATTTGCTTGATCCAAATGAACACATGATTGATTATTTTCTTCCTGTTTCATACTGTAAAGTATAGCAAGGATTCTGTATTATGTTTAGCGGAACTATAAATAACAAACTAACCAGTAAATACTATAATATTAGAAACTTAGGTGGTATGGACATTAGCGAGCCTTATTACTATGAAGATAGAAACCATCACAATGTGTGATTACGAAAATAAAAAAATCGAATGAGTCATGACGTCTACCAAAAACGGTAGATATATTAGAATTTGCGTCTGTCTTCCCCATATTAGTCATGTTATCCGATCTGTTGTTCGAACACAAGGGAAAAACTACTAATAGTAGAATATTGGATTCAAGCGTACAGAAACAAGAAGTAATAGTAGTTGGCAAAGGCAAATTGAAAGGATTAGACGTCGCTCTACTAATCACTTATTGGAATAAACCAACACAAAAGATTTCGGAGAATAGATTACCATCATGGCATTACTACGGCGAAGGTAACGGAATAATATCAAATATGAAAGACTGCACTGAGACTGCTATTGTTACTGAATATGGATTTGGAAGACTAATTGGACAGAAAACAGTTTGGAGAGGTTCGGCATTTTACAAGACGTCATCAAACAGCAAATTTGCATTTCTGAATAATACGGTAGGAGTGTTTGAAACCGATGTAGATAACGTGTTATTGGATATAAACGAAAAAGTATGGGAATGGAGATAAAAATTAGTAACAGCAGTAGTCACCTTACATTGACCAATCCTGTCATTGAAGGATGTAGCATGCAGAAATATTTATAGATTCCAGCCTTGTCGAATGTATGTTCGAATATCTGATTGGGATTTAAATTACCAGAATCGAACTCTTTACCATTGGTAATCTTGTTGTCAGGAGAACCCGATGTTACTGTATGTGTCTCAACATCACTATTAATCCACATTATAGTATTTCCATCTGTGATATTTATTTGACTTGGATTAAATGGCTCTTTACTCTCTTCATTTCCAATCAAGACTTTTTCTGAAGGCATTTTTGTTACTGTTAAATTTCCGGTAGACAAATTTGTATGATTATTGGCAGATGACGATGGTGATTGTATAGTTGTTACCACGGGGGTAGTATATCCTTTGTTATAATTATCGTGCTGATCCTCTTCTTGGATTTCTACTGGAAATGCGGAGTTAATAGGTGAAAATATAGATATCGATTGTGCAAACAATACTGTAATACAAATGCTGATGAGCGATTTTCTAAATAAATTCGTTTGCGACGAGTCGTTGGTTACTATTACCATAATTGCTTGTCTCATCTAAGTCCAAATATTGGAATATTTATTCTATTAGACAATTCTTTACACTGAGAACCGCAGTAGCTAAAGTCCCTAATCACTAATTAGCCCGTCAGGCACATTAACACAGTTGATTATAATTAAGCCAGAAGTCAAATTTGTTTGTTAAAAAAAATATAAACAAGAAGTGAAAAACAGCAATAACTTGACTAAGAAAATTAGAAACACAGTATCAACATATGTATATGTACTACTGTTGTCAATATTCACAATATTTATGATTGCAAATAGTTCAATGGTATTTGATTTTGTTGCATTTGCACAAAGTATCAATAACACTAGTCATCAAGAGCCCTCTGTTGCTACTGCAATTTCCAATCAGACACAAAGCATTGGTCTCACCGCAGAATCAATTTATCGATCTCAATCAATGACAATACCATCCTCAGTAAGAACTTTTGTTTGGTATATAGTAAATGAAGCACACGAAAATTCTGTTAATGAAAGACACAAATATGTTAGCGATCATAATCCTATTTACATTCCAAGCAATCTTATAATTCCACAGGGAACAGCCTTAACATTCTTGGATGCAGATGCACCATGGGATACTCCTCATCCTCATACAATTAATGTCATGGATAGTACTGGGAAAATAGTATATACAACAGGAAAAATGGATTACACCAATACCTCAATACCGAAAGTGTTGCCTGTCGGAAAGTATTCTGTAATGGATACCAAATATACATGGATGAAGGGGAATTTAACTGTCAGTTCTAATCAAAGATCTACTGGAACCCTAATAATGGGTGGCTTCTATACTCCGACTAATCAAGTAACAAATAATAAAGACAATGATGGTGGAACGCATCCTGGATGGCTAGGATACTACAACGAACAATTTCCAAAAAATGGATTTAAAATCTTGAACACCTTTAATTTTCATTATGCTACGTGTAAATACTGTCCAGGAGGTTTTTGGCCAGATCAGAAAACAGGAGATCATACACTGATAATTTATCTTACTAACCAGCCATTGGAGCAAGCTCTGGACAAGCTTGGGAAATTGGTATGGGAGAACGTATACATATGATTAGAGAAATAGTCTCCCGCACTATGAGATAAGCATTTTGATATTTTTAATATTTCATTTTTGAACAGAATGCTACATATTTGAGCCTATACAAGCCGACGGTTTTCTACACCTAAGGGAAATAGATAGTAAATTGGTCAGAGTTGATTTGTAGACAACGAGAAATCTCAATTTCACTTTTACAGTCTTTTTCCTAATTTCTCCATTGGGCATCTAGTGATAAACGTATGCAGCTTATGACATGTTTTTAGTTTAAAATCATTATTGTCTTTCGTAAATGGAAAACGGTCATAAAAAAAACATTCCCTCACGCCATTTATGAATTCCATTGTTATCTCGATGATACTTTTTGATACTAGAAGTGAAGATGATGTTAGACATTCATTAATCTAAATGTTTATAGATCCATGTACCAGATTCTGTTGAAATATTATGTTTTCCATACTCTCCAATGAGTTTGCATTAAAGGTTCAACCCACGATCAGGTTCCTATTAGCTGAAATGCAAAAACTTAGCGGGTTATCAGTCTCACATTCTTAGGTATTTCAATTATTTCCCAAAACTCTTACTTGTAATGGTGCATACACATTTCCTTGTGTATTCCCCTCAAAAGTTATTTTTACGTAACGAGTTGTGATCGGATAATCAGAAGAAATATCGTAAGACTCTTCTCCTGAGACTGCTGCAGTGTTGTCGTAGTAAATTGGTTCACTAAAGTAATTTCCATCTATAGATGTCTGAATGTTAAAATGGTTCACCACTTTGTCACCATTACTAAACTTTAACTTTAGCGAACAAATTGGCGTCTCTTGCCCCAGGTCAATTATATATAACGAATTTCCCTTTATTGATTCTATTGAAACTCTATTGATACTGTTGTTCTTGTAATTAGTTGCTAGATGATAATTGATGCTGCCTGGGTGTTCTAATTGCCCTCCTGGAGTAGAAACTTTTGCAATTCCGATATCATTATTCGCACATGTATTTCGGCCTATTTCATTTGTATTTTTCGTGAAAGTCATGGGCATCATGTCAACGCCCAATTCGTAAGACACGTATCTATAACTAGGATTAGTGCTAGAGTTGACGGCAGATTTATTATCAATATAGCTACTACCAAGGCCGTTATGGTTAGAAAATACTGCGTGGACCTCAATATTCCATAAACCTTGCACTCCAGAGAGCTCAAAGTTGTTATCTGGTAATTCCTTGAGTGCGTGCAACGAGGGAATATCTGCTTCGTAGTCCGCAATATATGCCTTTACACTTACAGGATTTTCATCAAAGTCAACGTTTATTTTATCTCCTTCCTGTACTGTTAATAAAGGAGTAACGTCAGCAGACGGATATATGAGCTTATTCATGTACTTGCCATCAAAATGGACAAATGGAGTCATTTCATATCTTTGATTACTATAGACCAAAAATGCCTTTGGGATTGAAGGTCCATTGTCTGTCGCGATACCGTAGGCATTTTGTGTTAGAAAGAAAAATGTCGTTGCAGGGCTATTCACCCAAACGATGATAGAAATAACACATGTCAGCAACAATACTGCTATCATTATCAAAGTATACTCTTTGATAATCGCGTTTTGCTCAACTGTCTTGTTTGGGAATGATTTGCCACAACTAGATAATTTCATACCATCGTTACCGTTAAATTAATGATACTCATATTTAGGCAATGTTTAATTTGCTATCTGACCAATAATCTATAAGAGATTAGACGATAATAACGATTTAAATCAATCGTTTAAATATTGAGCATTAGCCAAGTCTGTGAGATAACATGGAGACTTAATTCAGCATTGAACTTCGTAAACTATGTGGATGATTTTCAAACATATATTGTGTATAGACTAGTGATGTTATGAATTTTCAAAATGATTGATCATCAAACATCACATTATAGTTCAATTCATTAGGTATAATTAGATGATTAAAGCATTAGATGATAATAATTGATATAAACATCGATTTCACGTAAATAGTTTATCCAATATCAGCTCACGAAGTGACTCGTTTTTCATACCTTTGGCTCGAATCATGTATTCCATATGATTTACTAGATGTTTTACATTTAACCGGTAATCATCTTTCCATAATTTCTAATCTAACAGTATTACTACAAACCAAGAGTGCGTTCCTTGAATGAAACTTGTGTGAGTATGGAGCAAGGCAATAATGTGGTACTACCTATGAGATTTAACCGCTTAACAACCATACTTCTGTCAGCTGCATTTACTACGATGTTAATCTTGATAGCGTTACATGTAGTTTCAACGGAAAACGGCCAGGCATATTCTATACCTTCCAACTATAATGTAAGTGCACAAAAACAATAAGATAGTAGTAAGGTTTGCGATCGAAGAGTTCCAATAATGGGATTAACTTCTAGTTCAAGTGAACGAGGTAATCCACCAGGAAATACTATAGATAGGAACTTGAACACTCGATGGTCTAATCATGCGGTCGGCAAATATATTCAAGCTGACTTAGGCTCTGTGAAAACTATTTGTGAAGCAAGTATTGCGTGGTTCAGGGGAGATACCAGACAATACTTATTTGTAATTTCTACTTCTCATGATAGATTAAACTATCACAATGTCTTTAAAGGAATTAGCAGCAGCCATACACTTCAACCAGAGAATTATCCAATTCATGGTACCGATGCTAGATACATAAAGATTACCGTATCTCGTAATATCGAGAATAATTGGGCCAGTATAAGTGAGATAACACTCTATGGGCTAAATACATCTACTAATCCGCCTCCATCGGTGAACCATTCCCCTACAGTTAGTAATGGTACAAGCATTACAACATCGCAAGATACGGCTGCGATTATTCCAATAATCGTATCTGATCCTAATCAGGGAGATAGTGCAACAATTACCAACAAGAGTGCTCCTGCACATGGAAACCTATCGCTTGGTCCCACCCAAAATAGTTTTGTGTATAGACCTATCTCAGGATACTCTGGACCTGATAGTTTCACTATTCAGGCAACAGATAATCATGGAGCTCCAAGCAACATAGCAACGGTGAGTATTATTGTTACCTCGTCAACATCTGGAGGTGAAACGGGGGGCACAGGTCAGGGCTTTGACAAGTTTGGAATAAAGGAGATTTATCCTACGAAACCAGGTGGCGAGCAATGGTTCATGAATATGCAAGATCCAAATCCCGATAAGCAAACAAATCCGCCAAGTATGAGCAAAAATCCAGACGGCTCCTTCAAGGTGACTTCAACCCAAGTAAGGTATGCCGTCTCACCTATGTCTGGATATAATCCTAGCCAAATTAAAACGACCAACCAGAAGACAATGATACAACAGGGATATATGCAATCACCAGGCGATTGGAAGAATGTAGAACTAACTGGGTATTTCAAAGTCAATAGTTTTACCAGTTCAACCAATAACGGAGCGGCACATATAGAATTATTAGCACGTGGAGGAGTTCATACATCAAGTAAATCTTGTGAAGGAACGGCATACCACTCGAACTTGTATGAAACTGGACGGAGTAAATTTGAAAAAGAGCTTGAACACACAGCAGGCTATACCACAAATGACCCCGAGAAGTTTGGAGCAACTAACAAATTAGATGGGCGATGGATTGGACTAAAAGCTGTTTTCTTTACCCGTGCAGATGGTACAGTAAAATTGGAGCAATGGATTGACGATGACTCAGACAATATTAGTACGCCTGGTAATAAATGGCATAAATCTGTAGAATTTGTAGACAACGGAAACAATTGGGGAGGCGGACATCCAAATTGTGGTGGTACAGATAAGACAATGATCACATGGGGAGGCCCTCTTACTCACTTTAGATGGGATAATATAGACAATATGGACATAAAATTTTTCACTGTAAGAGAAATTCAGCCTCCTACAATTGGATCTCCAACCACACGAGTACAGACTTCAAGTACATCTAATAATGAAAGTAAATATTCTCCTCCATCCGTAGTTA
>JANWJI010000091.1 GCA_025449515.1 Nitrososphaeraceae archaeon
AATTGTCCAAACTTACTCGTAACAAGTGGATCCTATTGGTAGGTAAAACTATCATGACTCGTGACGAACTTAATATCTCTTAACTCAATTGATGATATCTATAGATAGTAGCAATTAGTCGATGCGAGCTTCATCGCAGGTCCCGGCGCAGCCGTGATCTTGTCAGACTTCGGAGCCGACGTGATCAAGGTCGAGCCGCCCCAAGGGCGATTTGTGGAGAATAGTTCACAAGTTTCCTTTTTTTGTACCGATGGCTAACTAGCGTCATGAAAAGGTACATGTTTTAATGGCCGTGGTATTCCCGATCATATTTCGTTTGTGCATGACTGTTGCAAACAGGCAGATCTAGCCAAGAAAATACCTTGTATGATTCCACAATTCTCGTGGAATAAAGTACCTGGTGAAAATGACAAGGAACTACTGACATCTATCAAGGAGGTCTTTGGAATAGATAACCTAGATAACGCTAGGATAGAAAAAACGCCTGATGAAAGTACGATAAGTATAACCGCATCCGAGCTCAGCATAGTTGTTAAATTGAAAACAGGTGGAGGAAAGGCAATAGCCACAATAGATTCTGATACCGAACCTAGACAATATGAATATAAAATATTAAATTACTTTTCTGAACCTACGGCATTTAGCCCTAAAGGCAATAATAATGGAATAGATAGTAAGACATTAGTAGAAACACCAATCTATGAGCTGGTTACTGATATATGCAGAGGGCCTGCAGTTGTCCAGGAAAAGAGTATCCAGGGACTTCTTGCCAAAGACACAAAGTTCATGGTCGTGGTAGAGGAATTACACAAGAATTTCAATGACGGCTATAATCGACTAATGCATATGAGAAAGATTTCATAGGAGAGTGTATTTTTCTTGGATAGAATGAGACTTGACGATTCAATTGTCGGTTCATAGCAAAATAGTTCAGGTATGTTGCTTTTTCAGTTCCTGTACTTCTATCATTAATTTCATTACTTGATCTGATAAAGTAGCCAATGCGTCGTCTTTCTCTTGGAGCTTTGCATTAACGAGATAATCATTGTTGGTGGTCTTTTCAGTTAGTTCTTTAATTTGTTTTTGAAGCACGAGATTTTCTCCGTTTATTGTAAGTAATGGGACTGCTTTCAAATAGTCTTCTAAAACTTCGCTTTCAGTCGGCTTGTAATATGAAGACGACACACCGATGTCATGACCCATAGTAATTTCGACATTTATTGGTTTCATCAATTGTTCTGCATGAGTTTTGTAATACTTTCGAAACCCATGTGCGGCTTTCCATTCATGTCTTTTCTCACCGTCTTTCAGTGGGCGACGAAGACCTTGTTCCCATAGGGCTCTTTCTAAAATGCGCTTTACTCCACTACTTTTCAGTTTCTTAGTAACTGTCGCAAGACCCAGTCGGGCTCCATATTTTATATTGGTAGTCTGCCATATGTCTCGCATCACCCACGAATCTGGGTTAATTTTCTCTCCATAGGAAATACGAAAATCAAACCATTCCTTCAAAGATGCATAGGCCTCAGGTGTAACGAAAGTATAGTATTCTTCACTATCACCTGCATATACCCTTAGTCTGCCGGCAATTATTTGACCTTCTGCATCGCTTAATGGCATTATATCTTTATATCATAAGTAATCCCAAGCACCTATTCGAATTCCTGAAGAAATCATTGTGAAGACAATTGCCCTTATTCTCTTGTCGGGATAGTCTATTAATTTTCGTATTTCATCTATTCTTGGCGCTCTATCATTTGCAGCCCTCCTCCCAATCGGTAAACCTCGAGAAATTTTTTTCCAGTTTAACAATAAATCATTCATGACACAGAATAACTTCGTTGCTTTGTAATAATTCGTAATAGTTGACTCTGATATTTCACCTTTTGCAACCCTCTCCTTTTGAAACTCTATAAACGACATAAGACTGTCTTCTGCCCAACGTAGATTTGTTCTTGCATTTGAGAAAAACTGTTTTGCTTGGTCACTTAACGTCCCTGACATTTTTAAATAATCCAAAAAATATTGGAACCTACGAGGATATTGTCTTCTAGTATCAGAAGCCCTTAACCCATATCTAAACATAATCATAGGATCCTTTTCTTCAATATTGTACGTCATTAGTTAATACATAACCTTAGATGTGGGCCTAAATAAAGTGACAAGTTTGATTTGGGCCGAAAGGGAGTTGAACCCTCGACCTTTCGATTATCAGTCGAACGCTCCACCAAGCTGAGCTATCGGCCCATCCAAGAGTGTTAAAAATTGCGGATATTTAATCTTGTGGCTAATAGTGAGTACAAAACCACAGTTGGAAGTACGAGATTTTTCCATACATCAGTCAAAATCCTCGCGTACTACTGTTGCATCTAAATGCATTTAAGTGAAATAATGGTGATACTTTTTGTCGCCTATGGCAAAAGAGATCAAAAAAGTAGCCGTAATTGCCAAACTGAATAGTGCTGAGGCTGAAGAGGCAGCGAGGCGTATAATTGGCGTACTTTGTTCCAAAGAAATTGAAACATATTCCATCGTGCCATTCGATGTAGACGGCTGCATACTGGTATCTCCTGACGATTTAAGGGATCTTGATCTCGATTTAGTTATGGCCGTGGGCGGCGACGGAACAACACTCTGGTCGTTTAACCTAATTCCTTGTGGAACACCATTATTTAGTATCAATGTTGGGGGACACAGGGGTATATTGTCTGAAGCGACCATAGACTCGATTGAGGATTCCCTAAGCTCGATACTCGCAAAGGACTATGTTTGCGAATCCCATCTTAGAATCCAAGCCACTATTGATGACACCATGGTAACTCGTCCCGCCTTGAATGAAATCGTTTGTGCAAGGCAGAATTTGACAAGAACTCCAGTCTTTTCTATTCAATTGATGAACGACGAGATTAGGCAGAGAATGGACGGAATTATCGTATCTACTCCAACAGGATCAACCGGGCATTCGCTTTCAATGGGTGGATCAGTTTTACATGAGGATCTGGAGTGTCTAACTCTTGTTCCAGTCGCTTCAGTTAATAGAATGCCGCAGTTAGTAGTACCTGTTCAACAGATAAATATTAGGTGCAGCCATGACCTAAGTCTAATCTTAGATGGACAGGAAGTATTTGATATTATTGCAGGCCGTCTCATCAAGATCACACGGAATAGTTCAGATGCTCAATTTGTGCGGCTAAGAAAAAGGGGATTGAGACAACTTAGAAAATTGGGTTTCTAGTACTGAACCAGTCCTAGATGCATCAGCATTCTACGCTGGATTTCCATTCTTGTCAGGTTTAAGGTGTTTCACTAGCACCCTAGTTTATGACGAGATAAGACACATAAAGAAATCGCACAGTGCATTGGATGTTCTAATTGAGTCTGGTAATCTTGTCATCATGCAACCAGAAGTGGTATCGATAGCAACCGTTAAAACAGCGGCGAAGATAAGTGGTGATTTCCCTATGCTTTCCGAAGCAGACATCTCTATCTTGGCACTTGCATATGAGCTAAAACGAATGTTAATAACTAACGACTATCGGATAGCTAACGTTGCACCAAGCCTTCAAGTTGTAGTAAAAACCATAGCTATTAATGGTATAAAGAGCATTAGACAATGGATTGCCATTTGTCCAGCATGCGAAAAATTGTATCCTCCAGAATTGACCGAATGTAAGAATTGTGGAAATAGACTAATATACAAATACAAAACAAAGCCAAAGGCGTGACAGCTGGTGCCATTTCATTATCTTTTAGTTCAATGAAAGTCAATCATCAAATGTTCTTGAATTGCACCGACATTATTAGAAAAATAGACAGGTAGTTTATAGATCAGTATAGATTACTTATTTTGTGCTCGCTGTTGCTTCCCTTATCGATACAAATGAATACTACTAAAAATAAACTAACCCTGAAGAAGTCAGTTGTCTTCAGTTATAACAATAGATCCAGATTTCCTTAAAACACGTATTATTCCAAGATCGCTTGATTCCAAAAAAGGTGAGAACGGTACAGTTCTCATTGTAGGTGGCAATAGAATCTATCATGGGGCACCAATTCTTGCATCGCTATCTGCTCTAAGATCAGGTACCGACTTAGTATACACTGCAGTACCAAGATCAAATATTATCCCTGTTAGATCATCATCACCTAATATTATAGCTCTTCCGCTTGCTGACGACAAACTCACAGTTGGTTCAGCCAATCGGTTAGTAGCTATGCTTCCCAAAAAACCAGATGCTGCTGCCATAGGCATGGGGCTTACCATTGCCAAGCCAGAGGCACTCTGGACGCTAGTAAGAGGCCTGCGATCCTTAGGAACAAAGCTTGTGTTGGACGCATCGGCCCTAATTCCCAGTATTTTAACTCAAATTGATAATACTGAAACAATTGTGACACCTCATTCCGGCGAATTTAAGAGAATTTTTGGCGAAGTAGTCGGAGACAATAGAGACGAGCGAATTTCTAATGTTCATAAGACTGCCAAGCTCCATGGCATCACCATCATACTCAAAGGATGGATCGATATTGTTTCAAGCAGCGATAGAATTGCTGTGAACACCACACATAACTGCGGAATGACCGTTGGAGGAACCGGCGATGTGTTATCGGGATTGGTCAGTGGTCTTCTTACTAAATATGCTCCCTTTGACGCCGCTATGCTTGGTGTGTTTATCAACGGGAGCGCGGGAAACCTTGCTCTAAAGAAAATGGGATTACACTTAGTCGCTACAGATTTGATTTCGAATATACCAGATGCAATGAAACCTTTTGATTTGGTCAAGAAATGATTTTGGAGACCTTCACGTAGATAACTTCCCCCGAATAATCTTTTAGATTCTGCATGAGTTTCGATTCGTAGCCATTTTGCTCTAGTGAGAAGCAGAGCAAGAACGCCCAAGGAATTACTTTCCTTTTCTCAACTATGCACCTTATGGTAATGCTGCTATTGTTTCTATCGAATTTTAGAGTACCATACGAAATCAGTCTCAATGAATGATCAACGATTTTAACTATCTCTTCCAGAGTCTCACCCAATAATTTTATACCCAACTTTTCAACCTTGTTCAATATGGATCGCAATCTATCGGTCTGTGAGTCAGAGATCGGAGTGGTAAAATCACAATATGGTAAGTTTTCCTTCATGATCCGGACCAATTTTGTGGATTTCAATGCCACTGTCATATCAGAATTTTTTGCAAGCTTGACTTGAGTGGCGTTATTCCAGTCTTCTTCAAAATGTCTTATGTAAGAGACACCTATGACGTCTAAAGAATTAAAAAGTGCAGCCTTCCCATTTTTACTATCCATTAAAACCATATTGACCGAATCGATAATTATTTTACTTGATCTTATATTTCCAATCCTTATATTGATGTCTTCTGGCAACTGTAGAAGACTCTCTTCATCGAGGGACTCGTAACCTACAAGCAACCTGAATTTGACATTATTTGTCATCGCCTTAATTATCGAATCTTTACATTGTAAGATCAACCTTACTCCCCAAGTATCTAAAGAAGCATTAATTGAAAATTTGCAACACGCTATCAGATCATTTACCTTCGAAAAAGAGGATTTAGCATTCAATATGGTGTACCTTTTCTCCTCACATCCAACCGGCCTATGTATTTCGTCATTTACCTTTTGAAGGTTTTCTACGATTTTTTTCATATTCCTAATCCTTCTTTCAGAAAGTTGCAAGATCTCGTAGAAAGCTTCCTCAGGAGGAACTGGACTAAAGATGAGTGGTTTTTGCTGAGAGATGACTGACAATCTCTTCTTCTCCAATTTTTTCAATACTGAATAGACTTTGGTTCTTGGCAGATTGCTATAATAAGCAATCTCGCTCGGAGCAAGAGATCCTTTCTGGATCAAAGTTAGATAGGCACTTGACTCATATTTTGATAATCCCAGTTCCTCTAAATTACCAACAAGATCATTATTCTGTGTCTGATTGGAGCGCATCAAAATTAAGGCTAATTGTTGGTAGACCTGGAGATAAAAGGCGATAGTTAAATTCATTTAGTCAATGTTAAAAAAATACTAAGCTGTTACCACATGAAGGTGTAACTTTGGTGACAAAAATGGTCACGACATGCTCCATATTATATAAATCCTGTAACTATCTTAGCGGGAATTCAAGGTATGCGAATTAAGTCAAAATGGATCAAATCAGAATCTATGTTAGAAGAACAGAAAGGCTTGATGGTGAAGACTATAGCATTAAAGCCTCGAATAGAAATCGCGCTTAACAATATTAAGAATGAGGTTACTAAATTGGCATATATATATACAGAATTGGGTATGATTGAAATGAAAATTCGTGAATCTACTAATTCGTACTCGCTTAATGATGATACATCTAGGCATGGCAATATCAATCATGCAGAGCTATTCCAGTCAAGAAGAAAAGGCATGACCATAATTATGTCAATGATATCTCTCGAAATAGTGGCGGATAGATTGAAGACTGCTAAGGATATTAGCGAAGTTGTCAACGCTCTGGCACCTACAATAGCAATCATGAAGAGTATCAGATCAGCTCTTATTCGATATGTATCTAGTACGCAAGAGGAAATATCTGACATATGTGAGATACTTGAACTCGTCCTAATGGACTCCTGTCAGCTTTCTAATGGCGTCCTTGACTTTAAGGAAGCAAATCAGGAAGCTATCATGCTTCTTAATGATGCACATATGATGGCAGAGCAGAAAATGCGCGAAGAGTTTCCTGATCTCACAAAGATTTTTAGTAAGCGTGTTTCTTAAGGATCAGCGTGCATATATTAGTAGATTAGATAATATACAATCATCTTTCTCAAATTCCTCTTACATCTTCATGAATTGGGAATCGCGATATGGTAGAGTCTTCAATTTTGACGTTTAACTGATCCAATGCTCGGACGCTTTCAATTCGGTGTAACAATTCAACCCCTCATATTTAACTCTGGAGCTGGGTACATTGAGATGCTCTCAAGCGTGGCTAAAAATAATCTGGTGTCTTTGTGCAAATTTTTTAGTTTGTTGCACAATATAGATTTACATCGTAGTAATTCAAAGCTTTATCTAATTTTAGTTTGCAGTAATAATTATGAGTTTAGCTCCCCAGGTATTAGAAAATAGCGCTAGCAAATTTGCCGCGGAAGCAATTAGACTAGACTCTCAGGGTTCTCATAACGAGGCCATAGAATATTATCAACGTGCTATCGAAGCCCTTATAAGATTGGTTCAGATTTATCCTGAATATAAATTAAACAGGATATACACTGAAAGAGCAAATGCCTACCAAAATCGGATAAAGGCACTTCTAGTGTCTCAAATTCCCATCACGGAAAAATCCTTGACGACTAGAGAATCAGAGTCGAAAAGAGCCCCAGTTACTAAAAAAGATACTGAAACTTCAGTTGATCGTACCAAGGGGCTAGAAAACCATTTTTCCGACCAGAACGAAAATACAAGAACAGATACCGAAAGGATGGATTTTGATGACCTTATAATGAAGGAAAAGCCGAAGGTGTCATGGGGAGAAGTCATCGGTCTTGAAGATGCCAAGCGTGCCATAAGGGAGTCAATAGTATATCCAACTAAAAGACCAGATCTATTTCCTCTTGGTTGGCCCAAGGGCATTTTATTATTTGGGCCGCCAGGGTGTGGCAAGACGCTGCTTGCAGCAGCTGCTGCTGCAGAAATTGAAGGTTATTTCATAAATGTTGATGCCGCGGCAATGATGAGTAAATGGCTTGGAGAAGCTGAAAAGAATGTTGCTAAACTGTTTTCAATGGCACACACATTAAGCTTGAATGAGGGTGTAAGCGTGATACTTTTTATAGACGAGATAGATTCACTTCTCGGTACTCGCAGCAGTGAAGTGGGCGGGGAAGTTAGAGTAAAAAATCAATTTCTGACAGAGATGGATGGCATTAACGACAAACTTAGAAAATCGCAATTATACGTGATTGGCGCAACGAATAAGCCTTGGAGTCTTGAAGCAGGTTTTCTGAGAAGATTTCAGAAGAGAATTTATGTTACGCTCCCGGACAAAGCGTCCAGATTAAATCTTTTCAACCAATATACTGCCGCATTACGTAGAGACAATGGTTTAAAACAGGAGGATCTAGCAAAACTCGCTGAGGGATATAGTGCTAGCGATATAAAAGACATGTGCCAATCTGCCCAACTCCGTGTTGTCAATGAGTTATTCGAAAGCGGAAAAGCATTGGAATCAGATGAAAATCCAAGGTCGATTACTATGCTTGATTTCAAGGAAATATTTAAGATGAGAAAGCCTAGCGTAAGTATTGAGATGATAAGAGCATATTTAGGATGGAGCGAGCAGTTCAAAGCATTATAGCTCTAGTAATTACCCTAGGATAAAGGAAATATATTTTTGATCTGCTTCTATTGAAGGATTCTTCATTTGAACGCTTGATCTTCTTGAGTATACCCTTCAATTTAGAATGATAAACGACTTATACAGATTTAGGACAATAGATAATCGAGAGGGGACTCGATTTAAATTCTCAACCTACGTACCCTGCTAACTATGTTGAACACATAATCTTCAATATCTTTTTCCTTCAGAAATAGGAGATCTCCAACTAGCCTAAATTATCGAAAAATGCACATTAGGAAATATGTTTTTGGTAAGACTACAGGTAGAAACCGAAAAAAGATCCATCAACTATATGGTGCCCTAAGATACAAATTATGTATTTTCAAAATGCTTCTCAGCTTCGCTTGGATTTTGAGTAGTTTTCTGCTGCTGCTTTGATTTTTTCTTTGGCAGTTTTCGCTGTGCCCCAGCCAGTCACTTTAACATACTTTCCTGCTTCTAATTCTTTATAGTGTTCAAAAAAGTGCTTTATTTCATTTTGAATACCCGCTGGGATGTCCTTTAGATCAACAATCGCAGAATATGTAGGATCAACTTTGTGATGTGGAGCCGCAATGATTTTAGAGTCTTGGCCTCCCTCATCTTCTGTAAGCAGGACAGCTACAGGTCGAGACTTAACTACAGATTTGGGAACAAATGGATCTGCACCAAGTACAAGAACATCAATTGGATCACCGTCATCTTCTACTGTCTGTGGAATTATACCGTAATTGTATGGATAAGTCATAGAGGTGAGTAGTCTTCTGTCAACATTTAGAGCTCCTGTTTCAGTATCGATCTCATATTTTATGTTGCTATTCTTTGGAATTTCGATCAGGACGTTAAATTCATCGGGTATTTTCTGTCCCGGGTTCAACTTATCTATAAAAGACATTCTGTTAAAATTGGTGTTGGGACAATAAAATATAATCTTATTGTAACGGTACCCAAAAACATAAACACTGGTTCCTATATCGGCTCTTTTATAAATGGGACTTTCCAATAAATTTGAGATCAAGCTAATAGAAAATGAGACTAGACATTACTTAGATAACATTGATATAAAATCACTTATACAAAATGACCTGAAAAAAAATGGCAAAGGTACTCTACTTGGCTACGTAGATGGGCCTCCAACCTTGAATGGGGAACCCCATGCAGGGCACTTGAGAGGAAGGATCATGAAGGACTTGTGGTATCGGTTTAAGACTTTACAGAAGAATAATATCATTTTTAGAGCTGGATGGGACACACAAGGACTCCCGATCGAGCTGCAGGCCGAAAAAGAGCTAGGCCTTACCGGTAGTAAGATTGAAAATATCCACAAGGTGGGAATACAAAAAATTGTAGACGCCTGCAAGAAAATAATAGAACGCTATGGTGAAAGTTGGAGAAGGGTAGATGCACTTCTGGGGATGTCATTTGATTATGAACATGCATATTGGACTTTTAGGGACGAATATATTGAACGTGAATGGCATTATCTGAGGAAGGCATGGGAATATGGCGTCCTAAAGGAATGGTTTCGAGTTGTGGCGTATTGCCCATCATGTCAAACTTCATTGAGTAATGCTGAAATTAAACAAGGATATGCGGCTGTTGAAGACCCTTCGTTATATTATAAGGTCAGGCTAGTTGATGAGGACGCATACATAATAGTGTGGACTACCATGCCATTTACGGTAGTAACGGATGAGTTAGTCGGCGTACATCCTAATGCGAAATATGCCTTTGTGACGGTTAAAAATGAAAAATGGATTATCGCAGAAAACAGATTGAAGGATTTAATGGAAGAATTGCATGTAGAAGAGTTTTCAGTCGATAAGGTGATGACCGGAAATGAACTAGATGGAAGGCATTATATTCACCCATTTTTAGATTTAATTCCAGAATTACATCGGCTATCTAATTCAATACACTTCGTTGTGGCAGAGTCATTTGTGGATATTGAGACAGGTAGTGGTATCGTACATATATCCCCAGCAAATGGAGAAGAGGATTTCGAAATTGCCGTGAGGAGAAAGATTCCAATCTTTGCACCTATTGACGACGCTGTTCACTTCACAGATAAGGCAGGCTTTTTTAATGGAATGTTCGTTAGAGATGCAGACTTAAAGGTCACTGAGATCCTCGAAAGAGTCGGTTCCTTGATTAAGTTAGGCATAATAAACCATCAGTATCCGACTTGCTGGAGATCTCATCATAAGGTAGTCTGGCTTGCAAGACGAGAATATTTCTACATGATCGATAGTCTTGAAAATGCTCCTTTTGACGCGGCAAAAAACGTAGAATATTTTTATGAACCACCGAAGAATAGATTCCTGGAGATCATAAAAGAAAAAGTTCCGTGGTGCATTACAAGAGAGAGACTCTGGGGAACTCCTCTCCCAATCTGGGCATGCATCAAATGTGGGCACAAGGAATATCTTTTTTCTAGGAATGAGATTTCGAAGAAGGCCATTAGTCTCCCGGATGGTCCCAATTTTGCATTGCATCGTCCGGAAATTGATAGAATAGAAATTGCCTGTGAGAAGTGCGGTACGAATATGCAAAGAGAGCCTTTTGTTTTAGACACGTGGCACAATAGCGGGGCAGCTCCATATGCCTCATTGACAAATTTGGAATATCAGGAAACAATTCCCGCAACGTTTCTCACTGAAGGTATCGATCAAACAAGAGGCTGGGCATATACGCTTTTGATCGAGAACGTGATATTGAATCATTCCCCAATTGCACCTTACTGTTCATTTCTTTTCCAAGGCCATGTGTTGGACGAAAACGGCAATAAGATGAGCAAGAGTGTTGGAAATGTTATTGATGCAAAAATGTTACTTACTGATAGTGCAGTAGATCTGGTTCGTTTTTATTTCATGTGGAAGTCATCTCCGATTGAGGCGCTAAACTTTAGTGTGAAAGAAATGGCAAGTCGGCCCCATCAAATACTTAGTACTTTATATTTTCTTCATATTTATTTTGAACAAAACAGCAGTTACGACAGATTTGACAAACGTGTTCACAGCTTGAAATGGGCGATTGAGAATGATTTTCTTGGCGTTGCTGAAATATGGCTTCTGTCAAAACTGCAAAAATTAGTTGATACTGTCACAAATAGTTTTGAGCGTTGTAGATTTCACGATGGTGCGAGAGCCATTGACGAATATGTGATAAATATTGTTAGCCAGACATACGTTCCTATAATAAGAAATGATATTTGGGAAGACAATGTTGAGTCACTTAAGAGGCGACTCGTAATATATTCCGTCTTAGGTCATACTTTGTTCGAATTAGAAAAACTTCTGCACCCGTTAGCGCCATTTATCACTGAATATTTGTACCAAAAATGCTTTAGGGAAAAAGAAAGCATTATCCTTGAAAACTGGCCCAAATATGATGAACATCTGGTAAACGGGAATGTTGAACACAGTTTTAATATAGTGAAGGAAATAATATCCCTTGCAAATGCTGCCAGAACAAAAGGCCATTTGAAAAGACGTTGGCCAGTAAATGAGGTGCTAATTGGCTGTCTCAATCCTACTTTCATAAATACACCAGGAATTGGAGAAGTACTCAAAAACCAACTAAACACGGAAGAGTACAAGATTGTGAATATAACTGATCCAACACTGCAAGTTGAACACATCTCTAATTTGCTGAATAGCAAACTCCCGGTTGTCGTAAAAGCCACACTTGTAACCAAAAATATTGCTCCAAGACTGAAAGATAAAAGAATACTATTGGTTAGGCATGCATTTGATGAAATGGATAAATCTGAAATACTAAGATCGCTTCATTCCAGCAGCAGCTTCACATTGAAATATGAAGGTGGAGAAATTGTACTTTCCTTGTCAGATATAGAATTATCATACGAAGCATCTGAAGGATATGAAATGGCAAGTCAGGGCGATTTGATCGTTTTTGTTTCTACAGGACGGGATGATAAGTTGATAGCAAAAGGTGTTCTCCGAGATTTGGCAAGAAATTTACAGCAAGTAAGAAAGGAACAAGGCTATAATCCCACGGATATTCTCTCCGCGGCTTACGTCGCCTACCTTGACAACGAAGATATTAATGCAATCGCTGAAATAAAAGAAGAGTTAGTTTATCTCGTTAGGGTGAGATCTGTAGTGGTAACGAAACAGCCAATTGAAAAAGTGAAATATAAAGATGTAGAGTTAGATGGTCGAAAATTGCTACTAGCCGTCGCTTAATTCCTACAGCAAATTATCATACTGGGAAATATTATTCAATATAGCACATAGGTAGTGGTATATCGATTGCAGTCACAATTAGTAATACACTAAGAAGGAGAAAAGTCTGTCGTTTATACCATGCTAAACCGAGTACCAGACATAATATAAATACGCTATTGGTTAAAGATGAGATTTCAGAGTTAAGTAAACAGTATGCCCGTGATTTTAAGGTAGAATTAAATAATCAAACTGTTGCGAAAGCCATGAAGCTCAATAAGACGTACATAACACGAGGTTCCTAGTTATGGAAATTCATTTCCAACCTACCAATCTCGTTTGAATACATGAGGAAATTTTTAATTAGTCTTTATCACTTTTCCTTATGTGGATGTTTATACAGAGATTAGACCTTGGGGAAAATTTGAAAAGTTTCACGAAAATGAACCCTGCACAGTAAAATTAATTTATATCAACTCCAACTCAAGACTAAGCCTTCAATATCATCAGCATAGATGGGAATTCTGGAAGATACTAAAAGGCACAGCTGAAGTAGAGCTTGATGAGGCGAAGGTTTCTGTGAAAGAAGGTGAAAATATCAAGATAGGAACTGGTGTAAAACACAGAATTAAAGCCTATGAAGATTGTATTGTGCTAGAGATTTCGTATGGTAAATTTGACGAAAATGATATTACGAGAATAGAAGATGATTATGGTAGAGTAAAATAGGAAATATGGCTCTTATGTGTTAAAACATATGATGTATTTTTCACTGCTGGGATAACGTTAGATTCGATATCAGTGATAGTTATGGTTTCGACTGTACTAGTGTGTATATATGCCCAGGCCTACCAAGCGCTTCATGAAATCAGTAATTATAGCAGGATGTCCTGATCGCAAACAAAATACAATTACAGTTATGGGACAAAATATTTCATCTATTATCGAAATACAAATAAAGCCCTAACATTGCTTTACGATTATGAGCGGAAGCAAAAAACCACATCTGAATTTGGTGGTTACAGGTCACGTTGATAACGGTAAATCGACTTGTGTAGGTCATTTAATGGTCGATATGGGAGTTATTGACCAGAGGACTATAGATGCATTTGCTAAAGAATCTGAGGCAACAGGTAAGGGTGATACTTTCAAATATGCTTGGGTTTTGGATAGTATCAAGGATGAAAGGGATAGAGGTATCACGATCGACTTGGCTTTTCAAAAATTTGAGACTCCAAAGTTCTTTTACACACTAATTGACGCACCCGGACACAGAGATTTCATAAAGAACATGATCACCGGCGCTTCCGAGGCTGATGCATCGGTCTTGGTAATTTCAGTTAAGCCGGGTGAGACGGAAGCAGCTACTGAACCTGGGGGCCAAGCTAGAGAGCATGCATTTTTGGCTAGGACCCTTGGAGTCAGCCAAATGATAGTAGCGTTGAATAAAATGGATGATTCAGGCTACTCAGAGGCCAGATATAAGGAGGTTAAGGAGATAGCCGAGAAAATGTTGAAGCTTGTCGGGTATAATACCAGCAAGGTTCAATTTATCCCGGTGTCTGGATGGAAAGGCGACAATCTAATTAAGAAATCTGAAAATATGCCGTGGTACAAGGGACCTACCCTTCTAGAAGCTCTAGATATGTTTGAAGCGCCGGAAAAACCGATTGGAAAGCCTCTAAGGATCCCGGTACAAGACGTCTATTCCATAACTGGCGTTGGTACCGTACCAGTTGGCAGAGTTGAGACCGGTATAGTTAAGACTAATGACAAGGTAGTCGTAATGCCGTCTGGTGTCAGTGGTGAAGTCAAAAGTATCGAAACTCATCATACACAGATGGATTCTGCCGAGGCGGGAGACAATATAGGTTTTAACCTCAGAGGTGTTGATAAGAAATCGATAAAGCGCGGAGACATGATCGGCGCTGCGAGCAGTCCGCCCACGGTGGTCAAAGAATTCGAGGCACAAATTATAGTAATTCATCATCCTACCGCAATGGCCCCCGGATATACGCCAGTACTACATGCACATACTGCCCAGGTTGCAGCTACACTTTCAGAATTTATCGCCAAGATTGACTCAAAGACTGGAGGAGTAGTAGAAGAAAAACCGAAATTTCTGAAAACCGGCGACGCTGCGATTGTAAGGATTAAGCCAGTCAGACCATTGGCTATTGAAACATTCAAGGAATTTCCAGAAATTGGAAGATTCGCCTTGAGGGATATGGGTACAACCATAGCAGCTGGCGTGGTCAAGTCAGTTATAGAGAAATACGATCCCTCTAAAAAGTAAAAGTGAATTTGTGAAATGCCGCAAGAAGCCAGAATAAAACTCACTAGTACAAACCTTTCTACACTTGAAGGCGTATGTTCAGAAATAAAGGGCCTTGGCGAAAAAAGTGGCATAAAGCTAAAAGGACCACATCCTCTTCCCACCAAAAAAATGAGAGTAGTAACAAGAAAATCTCCCTGTGGACAAGGGACAAATACATATGACAAATATGAATTGCGTATACACAGAAGAGTAATTGACTTAGGTGCCGACGATAGAGCTATTAGACAGCTTATGAGATTAAAAATACCTGACGATGTTTACATCGAGGTATCTTTAACTCAATAGATGATGCTGTCCTGTCCTGTCTTGATAAGACCTGGAATTCTAGTCACAAGTGGAATGTACTAGTAATTTTCTAATAATATTTTATGTTCGCTTGTCAAAATGTGTTTTTACTAACTGATTGAGCGAGATGATGCCATATTCTTAATTTGTATGAGAATTAGTCAAAGTTTAGGAGTCTCTATCTTTAGAAAGTGTAGCGATGGTTCAAATGCACCTCTGCAGAAGCAAATTTGAGAGTCTATAACTGTTGTCCAATATTTATAAGAGATTGCATGGTATGAAATAACGGATTAATCTCAGAAATTGGGCCGTATAATTCCAATTTCGTTAGGCATTGAATAGAAATTTTTGCCATTCTAAAGATAAATCCTCTTTCCGAATACTCTAGTCCCTGGATTCTATCCAAGCCTTCACTAACAATATCATCAGATTTAATGATGTATCCACGTTGTGCATATAGAATCAACCTCTTATCAGTTATCAAGACTCTATATTTTTTAATCCCGTATCGGACAAGGGAGGTGCTATAAAACTTCACGTTTTCTGATGGCAGCAGAAAGTCTTGTAATGGCATTATTGTATTAATTAGAGAGGGGTCTTGATGATATTTAGCAAAACGGGTTGCAGCAATTTGCTGATATGATCTAGATTTATTGATATGTCATATTCACCTACAGATAAGCATCAATGGGGATTTTGCTTTAGCGAAGTGAGTTCTGTGATTTGTAGAAATTACACAATTATATTTCGGACAGACGTTCTCTATTAGTGACGATCGAAACATGCCCTCAGCAGATATGACTATGTACGAACACATCAATGAATTGCGTGTTAGAATTTTTCACATAGCAATTTCTATAGCTATTATTACAATATTCTGCCTGAGCTTCGGATTAAAACCTCTAAATGATTCGCTCTTGTTTTATCCGGTTCCTGACCCGATTCATAACATAGCAGTTCAATTGACATCTTATATGAGTGACACACTTCTTCCACCTGAAGTAAAGTTAATCCAGACCGCACCAGGACAGGCTTTTTTTGCTCAAATATACGTGGGTATGTTGATAGGTGTGCTTGGGTCGATGCCGATCATTATTAAAGAAATATTTGGTTTCATTTCTCCGGCCTTTGAAAGAAAGTTTAACAAGAGCCTAATCGTCACTATCATTCTGCCAACCATCGCTCTTTTTATTTCCGGAATAATACTCTCCTATGTTCTTGTAATTCCATTCACGCTTGGCTTTTTGTATAATTATGGTCAAGCCATTGGAGTTGAGACCTTCTTTAACGTTAATGATTTCATTTCATTTGTTTTACAATTCTTTCTTGGATTTGGTATCGCATTTCAACTTCCAATAATAATGTATGCCATTTCGCTGACTGGTATGATTGATGTCAATTTCTGGAAAAAGAACTTTCGTTATGCGGTGATAATATTGGTTGTTTTTGGTGCGATAATAACTCCTGATGGGAGTGGAATCACGATGTGGTTTATTGCTGGTCCTATGATTGCATTGTATCTACTTGGAATTGTATTTATTCAGAGAAGGGAAAAGAATAGAATGAGAATGGAAAATATAACTTGAACCCAGATGAATGAATAATAGTATGATAATGAACAATTAGGAGATTGTAATCATATAACTCGACATAGGGCTTCACTACACCAGGACATAAATTTAGCCTGTAGTAAATAACTCAACTTAAAGAATCCATAGTTAGGATATTTTAGATAACAGACTAACCAAAATTGCGTGGTCACTAGGTCCTGTATTTCCTACGTTAAGATGAACATTTTAATAGGAATCGTAATTGAACCATATAATATCGTTGGCACATCAAGAGGAACATTTTACTGTCAGAGAAAGAAAATTCGGTGATTTATCAGAGTTGCCAGAAAATACCCCCGCCCTCCTTTTATCGGCAGTATATTCAGGAGAAGAGCAGAAGGTGTATCTAAAATTTTATAGTCCTAAAGATGAATCCATATACATCTGGCGCGATCGGACGAACCATAAACCATACTGTTATACTAAATTACAATATGCGGCCAGAGCTCAAGAAGTTGCCAAAGAGGAAAGAAAATATACTATCGAAAATGTGAAAAGACGTGATCTGATAGCAGATGAATTAATCGATGTCCTGAAAATTACTGCACCCGATCCGCTATCCATTGGTGGAACAGAAAATAGTATCCGTGAAAAGGTAAAAGCATGGGAAGCAGATATAAAATATCACGAAAATTATCTTTACGACACCGGTTTAATTCCCGGTACATTTTACCTTCGAATGGGAGACGAAATCAAGAACCACGAAATAGACATTTCAGACAAAGTACGAGAAGAGCTGGAAAATCTATTGTGGAATAAACTGAAAGGCTCATCGGAGATGGCAGAGGATATTCACTACCAAAAGCATATTACCAGATGGGCAAATCTACTTAACCAACCGATTCCTGAGATTAAGCGAGTCTCTGTTGACATAGAGGTTGAATCTGAAGAAGGAAGAATGCCCACTCCTAGGGATCATGATCGTCGTATTATCGCTATCGGATTTGTGGCTAGTGATGGATTCAGGAGAGTATTATTGTTAAATCAGAATAAACAACATGAAAACAGCCAAGCATTGATACCTGAAGCAGAGATCTACTATACAGAAAAGGAACTGCTAGAGGAGGCTTTTAAGATAATAGCTTCATATCCGATCATCATTACCTATAACGGCGATGATTTTGATTTACCATATTTGTATGCTCGGTCTCAGGATCCGAGAATTGATCCTATTAGATCGCAAATTATACCAAAGGACAGAGTACCAATCATAATAAAGCGCGAGACTTTCATCAAACGTGGAATTCAGGCAGAACCTGTGCAAATAAAATACGGTATACACATTGATCTGTTTCGAACATTTCAAAATCGATCCGTACAAATCTATGCTTTTAGTAACAAATATTCTGAGCATACTTTAAGTGCAATTGCGGAAGCGCTACTCGATGATACCAAGCTAGAATTTGACGGCGATATTTCAGAACTACCTATAGAAACACTTGCCCTGTATTGCTTAAAGGATGCAGAGCTAACCTATAGGTTGACTAGTTTTAATGATAGTTTATTGATGAAATTAATAGTAGTTATTGCAAGAATCGGACGATTATCAATAGATGATGTTGCGCGTTTTGGCGTTAATCAATGGATTAGGGGTATGCTATATTATGAGCATCGACTCAATGGGTTCCTTATCCCTCGAAGAGATGAACTGCAGGCTAAGGGTACCGCATCGACTACTGCCATCATCAAAGAAAAAAAATATCGTGGTGGCTTAGTGGTTGAGCCCAAGCTAGGGATTCATTTTGGAGTAGTGGTAGTCGATTTTGCTAGCCTGTACCCTAGTATTATCAAAGTCCACAATCTTTCATACGAAACAGTAAATTGCGTGCATCAATCTTGCAAGGAAGATCCTAAACAACAAGTACCTGGGACAACGCATTGGGTATGCAAAATAAATAGGGGCCTGACTTCACTATTGATAGGTTCGTTACGGGATCTAAGAGTTAATTATTATAAACATCTGTCAAAGAATAGGTCGATTACACCAGAAGAACGCCAATTGTACAATGTAGTAAGTCAAGCAATTAAGGTCATTCTTAACGCCAGTTATGGTGTTATGGGCGCAGAGATCTTCCCTCTTTACTGTCTACCAGTAGCAGATGCTACTGCCGCAATCGGAAGAGTAACTACCACTTCTACCATTGAGAGATGCAAGGAGATAGGTATCGACGTGATCTATGGTGATACAGACTCTCTTTTTTTAAAGAATCCATCCTCAAATAAGGTTGAGGAGATCTCAATGTGGGCGAGAACTAGATTAGGTGTTGATTTAGAGATCGATAAACAATATCGCTACGTTGTATTCAGTGAACTTAAAAAGAACTACCTCGGTGTACTTACAGACGGAACTGTTGATGTAAAGGGTCTTACTGGAAAAAAATCTCACACTCCTCCATTCATCCGCAAGGCGTTTTATGAAATTTTGAGTATTTTGAGTAAGGTTGATTCGGAAAGGGATTTTGAATCTGCTAGGGAAAAAATCAAAAATATAATCCAAGAAAATGCAAAGGGATTAGAGGAAAAGAAGATTCCTTTAAATGATCTGAGTTTCAATGTGATGGTAAATAAGTCGCCTGAAAAGTATGGTAAGAAAATATCGAGCAATCAGACCACGAAAAATACTGCGTTGCATGGCAAGGAAAGAGAAGTAGAAATCTATAAGGGTCTTCCACAGCATATCAAGGCTGCGAAGTTATTAACCGACAGTGGAAGGTTAATCAAAGCGGGCGATATTATTTCCTATGTTAAAACGAAGACAGGAGATGGAGTCAAGCCAGTAGAACTGGCTGTTCCTGAAGATATTGACACCGAGAAATACCTTGCTACCATGGAAGCGACCTTTGACCAGTTACTGTCGTCGCTTAATTTCAATTTTAAGACCCTTTTGGGGAAGCCACGGCAACGTAGTTTAGATGAACTATTCTGGAATGTATAGGGATCTCATGTGACGCATAATGCATTCGGCCTTTTTCTTGTACCTCATCTGTATTGAGGTACAAGCTTGTCATCACAAAGGCGTGATTGTTATTGTTTAATCCCACCCGATCGCTCAGTATGAAATATTTATAACTGCTCTTGATTTAATATCATAAATACAAATTAGGAAATATATATTTTAGAATCTAATTTATTTTATATCGATTAATTATAAATACAATAGTTTGACCATTAGCTATAAATAAATCATGTGCCTAAATACAGTGTGGAACAGAACATTCCTAATACGATGACATCTCTGCTATCTTCTCGAGTAGGGCTTCTCATGAAGCCAGATGTGGTCATACTTGAGAGTGACGCTTCAGTAGACGAGGCAACAAAGATGATGAAAGAGAAAAATAGCAGAAGCGTTCTTGTATCTAAACGCGGGGAAGTAATTGGAATAGTAAGTAAGACTGATATTCTCTTCAAAGTGATTTCCCAAAATGGGAATCCATCGAAAGTTAAGTTGAGAGAAATAATGACATGTCCTGTTCTTGCTGTAGGCCCAGGTTCAACAATTAAGGAAGCCTTGTTGGTGATGGACAAGCATGGTATTAGACAAGTAATGGTTCATGCGTATGCTGCAGTTTTAGGAGTCGTCACTAGGGAAGATATTTACCAGAGTATGGAAACGCTATCCATGACTTCTGAAGATATAGCCCTCTCTGGAACCCCAGCTTGCATAATTAATACCAAGGCTATAGCGTATATGAAGGACTTGAGTAAATTCAGCATAGTATGTCCGTACTGCCAATCTCCCTTTGATACTAAGGAAGGCCTTTCGAAACACATAGACAGACTTCACGGTGAATCTGGGATTTTGGAAGGGGATGTCAGACGCCTATTTGAGTGAACATTATGAACAACTGAATTTACCTTAGTAATGTTCGACATCTTCAAATTGAAGTCACTGGTA
Source organism: Nitrososphaeraceae archaeon (assembly GCA_025449515.1). Taxonomy (GTDB): domain Archaea; phylum Thermoproteota; class Nitrososphaeria; order Nitrososphaerales; family Nitrososphaeraceae; genus JARBAU01. The sequence continues at coordinate 20,684 of JANWJI010000091.1, forward strand.
ATGCTGCAATTTAGTCCCAATTGAATTTAATTGTGGGAATCTTAGATATTGTTAATGACAAAACCGTTTAATGTTGAAGATCTACCCTAGTACACTGAAAATTGACTATTGATGATCTAGACCAGCTATTTATCATACCCGAGAAAACAAAGGCGGGATTCGGATTTGCGGACATACCACAAATAGTCACTCTTGACGAAGCTCAGGTGATATTTTACGGCGTTCCGTTAGACCTGACAACCAGTTTCGGGAAGGGCACTGCAAGAGGTCCAGAAGCGATAAGAATCACATCTGCTCGCCAAACTGAAACGTTTGTTTTTGATGAAAAGGTCGATATTTACGATAGGGCAAGAATTTACGATCTAGGAGATATCAAGATCCCCAAGGCCAAGGGAAGAAAGCGCTATAACTACATCAATTCTGTCTTTAGGTATCTTGATGAAAAGATATCCAAAGTCTCTAGGTCCACTATTAGTATGAATAAAATTCCTGTCCTGCTTGGAGGCGAGCACACCGTCTCATATTTTCAGATAAAGGAATTATCCAAGGAAAATCCCATTCTGATCCATTTTGATGCCCACAGGGATATGAAACAAGAATATGATGATCTTAGACTGTGTC
>JANWJI010000092.1 GCA_025449515.1 Nitrososphaeraceae archaeon
AGCAGAAAACTTCAGAACCATCAATCGAACAATTGAGTCTGTGACAGAATATAACACCAACGTCGCAAATACTTGGAATTCATTCGCCACTGCTCAACAACAACCGTTCCTCCACAAACAATAATTTTTTTTGTGTCCATTTTTTGTTTAGATGTTTATAGTATAAATTTTTTTATTTAACCTAAAATGTAGCCATTGAGAGAATTTGGCGGTTGAACATCAAATTTCCATTTGGTTTACTCTCTTTTGAAGCCATCCAATCAATCTCTGATGCCTATACGATGATCTTTCAAAAGGCTCAATTCGCTCCCTTTTGCAGAATATTCATTTTTAATATTTAGTATTGATAGACCTTTGGTATGGCATACATTTGCTTTGAAATCAGATAGATATTGCTACGTGAATTGTATAAATTACTTAGAATGTTTGAAGTATAATCATTTATACACAGTGAAGCCCTATCGTTGAAGGCTTTGCGTTTATGCATCTGCCTGTGTTATTCTTGTGTCTGCAAGGCTAAAGCAAAAGATATTAAAACTACTAAACTTATAGTCGTGGAACTCAGATAGAGGCTAGAAATGAGAACCACTCTAGAAAAAATCTTTAAAAATATGATGGTATTAGATCTACTAATGACTAATGATGAGATACGTGAAATACAAGCACAACAAGATGAATTGACCCGTAAACTTAATGAAAAAATCTCGGGTGATTTGAGCAAATTTCAAAAAACAATGGATGATATATTTAAGCAAAAACAAATACGTCAACGTGAATATTTCATTCAGAAAATCAAAGAAGAACAGGAACAGGCAGACTCGAATATAAAATCAGGCGATCTAATGAGTGCTATGGCACATAAATTAACAGCCGACTGGTATTCATCTATGTTAGTTATGACGATGCATTAGGCTAGTTTATTCTAGATTTGTGTTTTTGAAATTATGTCGTCTCTTATTTTTGTCTTGAAAGGTATGTTCTTGTTGTAGTTTGAAAGTGAATATAAAATCCTGATATTATCTCTTCTGTAGTTGTCAGATCTATCGATCTCTGTCTTCATCGCAATGATATAGTTGGATATTATTAATGTATTTTCTGTTGATAATCTATGAAGGTCGCTAGAAAACTTGTGTTGACTACGTAGATCAGCAGTAACGAGTTCTATCTTTCTATCTATCCAAAAGATCAGAGAAGAAGGATACAGACTTTTCGCGTTGTTGACCATTATCTCATCTTTTTCTTTTTCTTTTGTTATGATAGTTACAGCGGTAGTAACAGACTTTCTCATTTGGGAAGAATAAGATGGATCTCCATTATAGGTTAGTATTCTATACTACATTATGATGATATGAAATGTCTGATGGGCTCTCAATTAGTAAATGCGATTTCACCTCTGGTCACGCTTTTGTTAGAATTACTTCAACTATTGTAACGCAGATTTACTAAGAGTATGGAAATAATTACGATAAATAATGGAGCAGCATATTTCTTTTGTCTACGGTGCAACTGCGGGTCAATATCCCCAACCTGCGATAGCAAGAATTCTCCATACACTATACTGATAAAAAAATATTCCTGCGACAGTATTTTTGTTTGGTTTGCAATACTAAATAAATTCGGGAATTGCTTGGGCTATTGTACTAATTAAGTTGGGGAATCTTAATGTTAAGGTCGTTACATCTGTTTCTCAGAGTTACTTCTGTTACTCCAGAGGCAACGGCAAAAGCTTGCTGAGTTCTCTGTTCATTGCTACGGATGCACGATAGGTATAAAATTGCTCCTGCTAATCCCATTGGATTTTTTCCTGCCGCAATTCCACTTGTTATTACATCGTGCATATAATTTACAGCATGCCTTTTTGTTTTCTCGCTTATCTCCATTTTATTTGCAATCTTTGCAATACACTTTATTGGATCCACCAATGGGACTTTTAATTCCAGATTCAAAACTATTTGTCTATATGCTCTTGAGAGCTCCTTGTATGATACATTGCTAACAGACGCTACCTCTGCTAATGTTCTTGGAACTCCAGCCTCTCTAGAAGCAAAATAAATAGACGCCGCTAATGCAGCAGCAACTGTCCTTCCTCTAACCATTCCTTGTTGCTGTGCTTTTCTATAGATATAGGCTGCCTTTTCTATTACATTACCTGGCAACCCCAGCTTCCCTTTTAGTCTTTCAAGCTTCTGAAACGCATTTTTAAGATTTCTATCTGTTGGTGAACTAGCTTGAATTCTATAGTCCCATGTCCTTAATCTTTGCATCATAGAACGCATTGAATTGTCCAGCCCTTGTCCACTAGCATCCTTGTCTGGTTTTCCAATTACTGTGGAAAGCCCTCCATCATGGCGTGTTAATGTCATGGGCATTCCTACTCTACTTCTATCTCCCATCTGATTAGCATCAAATGCACGCCACTCTGGAGTAACGTGCTGTGACGACTTATCAGTACCAATAACCATACCACAATTTGTGCAAATCGTCTCGCCAGACTCTGCGTCTGTGATTACATCGGAGGATTTATAACATGCTTTACATACTAACTCATTTGCTAACATTACACATATATATATCCGCCTCATATATATTAGGCTTTAAAATGCGGCTGTAATAACGAATCCTTCAGAAAATGTTCCTAATTACAAAATGTATAGGCTTCAAATATTACATATCTTGTATATATTTGATGAATAAAGGCAATATAATAAAATTCGTATCAGGACACAAATCACATTGATGATAATCTGATTGTGTAGCTGAACTAGAAACACATCCACATGAAGTAATTATCATAATATGATAATTATTATTATCTTTGAATCGGTATTTTTCAGAATTTTTTGTTATGTGCCCTTAGAACTAAGCTCTCTCTGTACACAAATATTGTATTCTAGATATACTTCTATATTCTATATATTATTGCTAATTCTATTATATGGTCTTGCAAGCACCTGGTAACCCCTGATACAAAGCTTTCGAATAATGTCAAGCAAAATTTTATACTCTCTTTCCTCATCCAAACTCATTCCTGTATGTATTAAAAATCCTCTTCCAAATTTAATTGCAACGATAGGATAAACATTACCCCATATCGAATTGTTGTAAGAGTGAGCCAAAGGTATGATGTTATCTGACAATTCTTTAACTGGTCGGAAAACTTTAGCTTTTGCCTTTTTATTTTCATCTAGTAATCTATCAAATTCGATATCGACCTCTTGTGGCCCTACTATGTTTATCTCAGGACAATCCCACTCGGTTCCTACATCAAAGTGTCTCTTTAGAGGTAAAGATTCTATAGGGATTCTCAAGTTATCATTTATTGACAAGTCATGATTTCCATCTACATCATAGACGCTTTGAATACTTGTCAATGCTGGAATAAAGTTAACCAAGAGATTGTAACTTCCGGTAAGCACATCCCAGCTATAAACAAAGGGCTGACCTCCAGAATTGACAAATATTCCCCCATCACGAATGTAAGAAAGTATTGTTTTAAACCCCACACCTTCAGCGTTACCTAACTCTGGATAAGCTTCACCAAATGGATTAATAATAATTGGAAAAGTTCCAATATTCAGATTTGAAATAGGCGTTAATGATGCTTGGAACAGATTCGGTTCACCGTATGCAATATTGTTTATGTCTAACATCCATTGTACAGCTTTTCTATATTGCGAATGTTGATAATATACACATGGCTTTTCCTTTCTTGAATTAATATAGCCAGAAAGGATTCCTATGCGTATTGGCGGCTCAAAAATTTGATAATAGTGGATTTCTTTAAGTTTATCTATTAGCCATGCAACTTCATTTAGACTAGTTTCAGTTTCTTCTCTACCAAATAAATTGACAGGGGACTTTGCTATAGTTTCCTTTTTTTCATAATACCCATATCTTGCAAGGTCTCGTCTAGTATCTGAAAATTTACTTAAAATCTGATAGGCAATGATTTTATCTTTATCTAAGAGCAAATCCTTGGATATCTTGGCTATGTCATCTTGATATGCTTCGTGTCTGGGTTCAAAATGCTTGCCAGATAGTATGATTAAGGCCTTCCAAAAGAATTCAGAGGAATGAAATAGCCATGCATAACATGAAGCATAACTATAAATGTTGAAGTTATCCTCTGCGTTACTAAATCCCGAAAAGCATTCCTTAGCAAGGAAGATGTAATATTCTTGTTGATCTTTGCTTAACAGACTTAATATTTTAACTGCTGCCATGTTAAGATAATAGTAATATAAGATAATACCTAAGGATTTGGGACAGGTTTTACTATTATGTTTGTAAGTATTTTGAAGATATCTTCATTCCTATGAATGAATCTGAATTCGATTTCCTTTAGGTATAGGTTAAAGTACCGTTTGGGTACTCCTCGACAATGATATAGCCATGTTTTGGCATAACTCCAGAATCCTTCTAAACCATTGATATGAGTTGCATCGTCTCTAACATACTCTTCCTTTCCGTGAAGTATCATCTGATGTTTACCTGTCAAATTCAAATGCTGCATACGCGGTAAGATCATCTGTGTGGTACACAGGAACCTATCTTGATATGTTGTTGTTGTCTTATCAAAGGAATCAAAGTAAGATGTTTCTGTCAGATGCAGGAAATGTAATGAATTTGTCGTTTCTTTGATATATCCCAAATACTAGGCGTTTACCTTCAGATCCCCATCCTCGCTTGCCTTTCCTATGTCTACCAACTAATGCTTCGTCTATTTCTAATTCTCCGGATAACTTCAACTTCTTTAATTTCAGCAATGACTCGTTGTAGGTTGATTGTCTGAGTTATATATGATGGAACAACTAATAATCCATGATTACCTAAACTTTTGATCTCTATAGCAGGTATTTCGTTTGTATAAATCTTATCGCCTAACGTGTTCTTGTCACTACTTTTTCCTTTGATTGGCCTTGTCGTATAGAAGTGAAAATGTGCTTAGTCAAGATTATCATTATGTTGTTCAACTATGGTTATTGTAGCAATTTCCTTTATAGTTCTAGATTTGCCGTTTAGTTTGCATATCTATTCAATGACTTTCTTGTTATCTGCGTCTGTGCCAATAAGGTAATAATTTACTAAATCTGCTTTATGCCATACCCTACCTAAAAGAACGGCCAAACCGTTAGAAAATGCACCTTCTTCCTTCCATTGATTATGCAACTCTTCTGGTATTGGTTTGTCTTGCCATTGACTCCATTGAATCTGGTTTACCTCCTGTCTTATGTTAGCAGGTATATCGCTAACCCATACCTCATAGCGCCAATAGTCTGCATTGACGTCACTGATTATGTTGGTAGTCATTGTAAGACTCCTCCACTGTTACCACTATGACTAACTAACCTTTTTTTATCTACTATATTTACGTAATACTTATATTGCGATTTGTATAACTCTATCATG
>JANWJI010000093.1 GCA_025449515.1 Nitrososphaeraceae archaeon
CCCACTGTTTAATCTTGCATTGCTCTCAAGATAAACTAAAAAGACTGTTATTATTATCAATAAGAGGGCCCCAGAAACAAGATAAGTTTTACGCATTAATTTCATCTAATAATATCCTGTATTTTGATTAGTTAAAGCCTTTTACTCTTGCAATCGCCGTGATTGTATCATCTTCAAACTCAATGTAGATTATATATGAATTCGAAAGACCGATACAAACCTTAAGAAATCGCGTGTTATTAATACTAGCTAGGAAGGTATCTTCATATCGAGGAAATTAATTTCACGTAATACTCCATTCAAATGGATGGCATTTTTTAAATGGGGATAGGTGAATACATTTGATAGTAGTATTCGACTTGTTGTTTATCAGCCGCTTTTAAAGCTTGTGGAAACCTGATGATTGCTTAGACTCGTACGTCACGTAGTGAGGATTAAAAGTAAAGGCTTTTTTGCATGTACTATCCAAAAATGGATATACCTTGCTAAATTGGAAATATTGTCTAGCGTGTGATCTCTGTGATCTATTTAGCTATATTTCTGCTTACTGCACATTAGATTTTTACTTAATGACTATGAAAAAAATACTGGATCGCCTAAATGTTGAGTGTAATTTCTTGTAAATATTACAAGTTATGAAAGTTGTAATATGCTAGGATTCGGATTAGGGTCAGAACTAGCGAGCACTCGTTGACTTATCACTTAAAATTATCGGTGAATAATTGGGTATTGGGATGCCTGATATACAACGTAATGAACACCTTGACTGAGTTCAGAAAAAAAAGAACAATTAACAAAAGAAAAACATCCAAGAAATACAACCAATAAGACCATATGACAAAATGGATTTGGACATGATACTTTAATTCATATATTGAAAATGTATATACCTTGCAATAATGGGATACGAGAACAAAGACCAGAATAATGTTGATTCTGCTACCTCTTCTCAGGGTAGCAATCAGACCGAGGGAAATTATCTTTTTGGAGATTATTCGCCGTTTGAGGAAAACAAGAATACTATAGACATGTTGAAGGATTTCGTTTCGATCTCAGAACATGTACTTCAAATTCATGGAAACGTGGATAAATTGAATTTTCTATTGAAGAATGCGGAGATTTTACGAGAAGCAATGAATACAAAGATAAATCAATTCAAAATATCCAGCGAATCAGAAATGGATACATTTTTCGATGAGTTCTATGAAAAATTGGCTAAGGTATACTTTCCAGATCAAATAGGTGCAGAGCCCTTTCTTAGAATTAAAAATTCTATTGTGCGTTCTATTACAGATGTAGAAAGAGAGTGTACTACCAGTTTTGATGAATACAGGACATATCTCGGATCAAAGAAGGATGATTTCTATATGAGCTCTGTAATACTTCTACAAGCGTGGTTATCTAAAGATGAAAACAATCTGCCAAACATGCTTATATCTCGTGCTACGAATGTATTGATTGCAAAGCTTGAAGAAGTTGGTGAAGGCTATAGGATCTCTAGGTCAACTGAAATCATGTTGGGGTCAAACGAGAAATACGGTAACACATCATCCGCATCCGTTTCATACTCATTTTATGTTGATGCCTCAAATACAAGTTTTTGGAAAAGCTATAGAAAGGTAGTTGATCTAGAAATAGATCAGATATCAATTCCGATAGGTTTTAAAACCTCTATTTCAGAGAAATTGAGGAGATCCTTTAGATTAGGTCATTCGAATGACCATCAACATGATTCTGAAAGAGAGCCAGATATGGTCTCGGTCGAGAATTATTATATGACGCATGCAAAATTAGAATCTGGAAAGTCCTTATCGGTGATACTTTCTGCTGAATCGAGGCCCACAAACAAAGTAATAAAAATTGAATACGACTTAAAGGACCTTCATGCTGACGGAAATGACCTTTCTGCATCCGAGACTTCACCCAATTATGAACAACTTATAGCTGAGGGTAGAGTTCCTAGAGTGGAGTATATTGATGAAAAGGAAACCCGCCGGATAGACCTACTTCAAAAGGAGTTCCACCGAGCTACTGATATTACACGAATTATGAATATGGGAAGTCAACTTGAGGAGAAACTGCAACAGTTATTAGACATTCGTTCAATGTCATCGTACGTTAAGCTCTATTCGATTACAGTTGACGACAAAGAAGCGGTTCTTATAGCGAACAATCAACCTACAGATGGCCACTTATCGTATTACGAGGATTTAGTAGTCTCATTTCTAGGATCAATAGCGTCTGGTTTTGAGCCAATAATACAAATGTTAATAGTAAAAAGCCCTGTAAAAGGAGAATTAATTTTACGCTATGATTCACCAGACAAACAAAGAGAAGAATATATGATCAGAGTTAGCGACATAATTTCTCGATTATCTTCCTCTAGCGGAGGACGAAAGGTACTTTCTGCACTCGGACTTACTTATGAAAATGGCGCAAATTCTGAAGTCGAGAATATTTCAAAAAGCTGATTACTTAATCTCGCATATTTATTTTCACATTTTGTGTCTTTCTCAATTGAATTAGATAATATACATCCTAATAATATGGTTATAATTATTGAAATCTTCAAGTGAAAAAGTACACAAGGAATAGCGGTCTCTATCCAGTGAAGAATTAATCTTTGTGAAGTCCTGAAATTCGAGATTAGATTCTTAATTATGTATTTACGGTCTAGGTCTGACACCCTATGTTAGGTATCTATTCCTAGCCACATTATTGTACGAAGATATGAAACTCACGGCATAGCTGTTCGCATGCCTCTCGGTACCTCTGTGTTCTCCTGCCCTTGTCCTTAAATGGTGATAGAATTCGTGCAATATAACAAAAGGGTTGTAGAATATATCGGAGTTTATGGCATAAATTTTCATGCTATTTTGAACATATATAGCATATACGCTCTTCCTTTTTCCTTTAATAGTTCCAACAACTATTTCTGGAGGACTAATATTATAGAATTCGCTAAGCTGGTGTAATGCTTCTTCAGTTCTACCGTTCAAAATCATGAACACGATCCTAGCTTTAGTTAAGTCATCTGGCGCGGTCGTTAGCATCAGGTACATGACCTTCTATATTCCTAGGATATGTGCTTTTGTATCTATTGGCAAAACATGTTAAGATTCTTTGCTTAAGAGAGCAACTTGTTAAGCATAATTTTGAATTATGTTCTCGCGTATGTTTCGGGAGAGAAATGCGATCCAAACAAAATCTTTAGGGTTTGGCCAGTTCGTTAGTCCTTGCCGTAGCTGAAGCCATAATGAAATGTTTTGTCTATTGTGATAGTATTCCTTGATAGGAATTATCTCCTCGGTGTGTCCTAACGCAAGTGATCGTCATTTATTACTACCTTTATCAAGGGCCATAACAAATGAATTCAGGAAATATCTTTCTACCAGAAAGCGTCTTTGGCTGCTTATAAGCGAATCTAATCCAGAAAAAGGAATCCGGATATAGTATTAGTGACAAATACACACCATAATGGTATTCTCCTTTCGAATCAAGATTTACAGGATTGATCGATCTATATACTATGATAAAATATGCGCGTCTTTGCCTAACAGCTAGGCAATATATCATCCAGACATTTCATAAATACCAGTCATATACTGGCTATAGATTAACAAATAGTTTTCGTTGTTGGTTCATCACAATAATAATATGAAGGCATCTAGTTAATATAAAACATGTCATACGACATAAATCCAGCTAGGGCGGTAGGGTGATACCGTATATATCATTAGAACAAAGAGAAACTATATTTAATTTGTACAAGTCTGGAATATCGCCAGACATTATTGCATTACAAATGGATTTGAACGAGAAGGATGTTATTGCTATAATTAATGAAACTAATAGCTACAAGACAAACAAAAGGAATTCTAAGAAGAGGCAAAGAGATGCTCCGTTGCTGAGTGGTCTCTACCTTGATACGATAGTTAATGTAGATTTGGCGATCAAACAGGCACAGTCTAGAATCTGGCAGGCCCTAAAAGTAAAACCGCAATTTAATATTTCCATGGAGGAGACCCAGAATATTTTAGAAAGCTATGAAGGATCCAAAGTCACATTTGTAATCCTCTATATCGACCTTGTAGAATCAACTAGGCTATCCATGATGCTCCCTATAAACAGGTTGGCAACGATAATCCAGGCATTTACCCAAGAAATGTCGATGTTGATTGAGGCTTACGGGGGATATGTTTTAAAATATGTAGGTGATGCCATTTTGGCCTTCTTTGTAGTCCCTGATTACGATAAAGAAAGCTTCAAGACAAATGCATACTTGCCCTGTCTCAATGCTGTCAATTGCGCATGCTCGATGATAAAGGTAAATCGTGAAGGTATAAACCCCATTCTGAACCAAAACGACTATCCAGAGCTGAAGGTTAGAATTGGCATAGACATTGGTGAGAATGTAGTTGTCCAGTATGGATGGGATACATATAATAGAAATGGAAAGGTGATAATGAAAAAGGCTCATCTCGATGCTCTTGGTTATACTATCAATATTACTACAAAAATGACTGGACTAGCAAAGCCAGATCAAATAGTGATAGGTCAAATGGTATATGATTTATTGGATGAAAGTCAAAAACTTGACTTTGAATCCCTGTCTGTAAATCCGTATATGTGGAACTATGTAAGCGACTATGCAGGCGGAAGTATATATGATCTCTATGGGAGTATAAACAAAAAATTTGATGTACATTATAACAGTGTAAATAACCATTGATAGCGCGCTACTGCAGGCCACTATTACAATTACGTATCACAGAGCCTAAATTGGCTTATTTTCTGATAGCTCGGAAACACTCCAACAATCCTGATGGGTATATTTAACCCTCGGGATGCGTATACCGAATTAATAATTTAAGATGCTATAACTGACTTGATTTGAATTTTTTTAGCATGGAAGATTCTTAAGAAAAAGATGACAGTAATTCAACTAATAAATTGGATAAAAAGACCATCGTACAACAATTGGATTTCTGGCAGGATGAAACTTACAAACTTGCTTACCAATCTCATCTGGATCGAGACACGAATCGCACTCTTACGTAAATAAAAGTGTCGAAGGTATAGAAGATAATTTAACAATCAAACTTGATTTTTATTTATTACTATCCTCAAGATCGTATCAAAATTCGTTACTAAAGTCCAGGTGCTAGGCGTATCGGTTCAGTCTGCAGGTCTTTTGAGGACAGTTCCTCAATCGGCAAAGACGAAATATTCACGGTTTAAAATCGCAACGACGAGTAGGGAAATGCATGAATAACACTGTGCCTGCTCTTCGCTACGCGTATGTTGTAGGGTCAGCGGCCCAGTTTATCAATAAAAAATGAAGCTAAATATGACAACAAGTCACATGATTCAGTGAATTGTAAAAAGATCTTGTGATGTACTATGCAAGTAGTTATTTATTTGCCTATTATGGGTGAAATCATACGCAATTAGCAATGAAGCTCATTGCTTCTCCGAAGCCACGATTTGTTCTAATTTCCGCTTCAGAATTGCATTTATCTTTTGGCCATCTGATCTACCTCTAAGTACAGCCATTGTTCGCCCCATTAGCATGCCCATAGAGTTCATGCCCTTCTCCCTTATAGTATCAAGGTGCTTGCATAATATACCATTGATTTCCTCCTCTAGCTGGTGTTCAGTCATAGTTTCAATCCCAGATTCGAATTCATTCAGATCTTTTATCTCGTGATTCATGAGCATCTGATAAAGTAAGGTTACTGACTCCTTGGCGATTTTGCCGTGGTCAAGCTCGTTGAAGATTTCAATCAACCTTTCTTGGGTCAGAATTGAACTATCATATCCTTGTCTTTCTAGATTGGTTATATCCTCTGTCAATTTTGATGCTATGAAAGTAGGTGATATTTTCGTTGAGGATACAATCTTCCCAAAGAGATTCAGATATTGTGAATCAAAGATCTCTTCGGCAAGTTTCTTGTTTAATCCATAGTTGCTAATTAGCTCGGTTATGTATTCTTCTATTGGCCGCGGAATCTTCTGACGTAGCGGGTCAAGAAGCAGATTATTAACTTTGATCGGAGCTACATCGGTTTCGGGGTACATTCTAGCGGATCCGGGTCTAGGTCTAATGTACACGGTTTCACCACTTTGTGTTGCCGCTCGTGTTTCCGCTGGAACTCCTTCGAGCACGACTTCCAGCCTCTGAATCAACGATTCTATTGCAGATGACACATTTGCTAGGATCCCGCCAATTATTATGAATGCATCAGCCCTGGACCTTATTGCAAGTTTTTTCCCTATGTTGTCCACGTCTTCCTTCGAGATTCCATAACCTGGAAGCTCATCGGAATGAAATATTCCACCAATACCGTAGAACCGAACGATTTGACTCAATTCCTTACCCAGTCTAATTTTGTCGTACGGTTCATACCCGAGTATTCCAGCAAAACCTTCTATTTTAATAGCCTTATATACAGTATTTTGATCCTTAAGTGACTCAAGGATTTTTTTAGAGGATGACGCTCTTAGGATATCTGTGACATCGACTATCCTATTATCGATTCTTATTTCTGCAATCCCTCTCTCGTTTTTCAGTATATTCGCGATGATCATTAAACCATGTTGCCTAATGACTTCATATTCAATGACCTTGACTAACTGTTCTAGTTTTTGGACACCTTTAATTTCCACAACTCGACCATTTTCTATTGAGATATTGACGTCTTGTCTTATGCTTCCAATGCCTCGGGCCACTCTTTTGCTTGCCCTTAATATCCTTCCCAAGCCCAATGCTAGTTGCATGACTTCTTGAGGGGTACCGGATATTGGTTCGAGTGCGATCTCGACCAATGGTATCCCTAATCTGTCGAGTCCGTATTCCCTTAGGTTATTATTATCTGATATCAACTTCGCAGCGTCTTCTTCGAGGCATATGCTTTGAACGCCGGTCTTTTTCCCGTTAACTTCGATAAATCCACCCATAGAAATTAACATGGTTCGCTGAAACCCACCTGTATTTGATCCATCTATGACTATTTTGCGCATTACGTGAATTTCATCAAAGATGTCCGAATTGAGTGCCAGAGAAAAAATTAGGGCAGATTCAAGAGCATCCCTATTTACATGATGTGGTGGTTCTTCATCAGCCTCCACTAAACAGCTCGTTCTGTTAGCGGCGTGGTACTTTACGGATTGAATTTTTTTAAATTCAAATAATGCAGCTGGATCGATTATTCCCAGTTCACTTTGTGCGGGCCTTAAACTTCGTGAAAGGACAAGAGTGTACTCTTCGTTCTCATTGCAGTCGCACTGACAGAAGAGTTTAGTTCCTGTAGCAAGTTGTTGGTGAATTTCCAAGCCGACTTTGAGGTTTATTGCTAGTGGATTTGTTAACACTTGAAATATGAAAGTAATTGAAGTCTTTTATTTCTTATCTAATTGGATAGGGCTAATAGAAGATATTTCATTACACATATTTTCTTGCATCATTCTTTTGATGTCTCCAGAATGTTGATTATTTGCCAGTAACCACATTGTCTTTACCAACGCAGTTTCAGGTGTCATATCTGACAATGGTACGACCCCAATTCCGAGCAAGTCTCTTCCAGTATCATACACATTCAAATTAACTCTTCCCCAGATACATTGCGAAGTCATGAATATCATCACTCCTGAATTGATCGCTTGTTTTAATTGTGCAATACACTCATTACTCACATGACCGAGACCGGTTCCTTCAAAGATTATAGCCTTGTAGCCACTTTGTACTAGATATGAAATAATCGCGGGCTCGAACCCAGGATAATACTTAAGCAAAATTACGTGTCTATCAAAAGATGTTTTGTACGAAGAATAATTTGCATCTTCACGTCTTTGTAACTCTAGTGTGGGGTTGTGCTGCATTTTGATATTTTCTCCATTGATTAGCGCTACAGGTTTGATATCAATCGATTCGAATGCATCGCGACTACTAGTATGGTTTTTTCGAACTCGCGTGCCTAGGTGGCATGCTAATAGATTATCGGAAGCGTCAGCATGCATTATAACGAAGACTCCCGAATACTCTGATTCTATAGCAAACTTGGTTGCCCCTATTAAGTTAAGCGCGGCATCGGATGAAGGTCTGTCAGAAGACCTTTGAGCTCCGGTTAATATGACTGGTATGGGGATATTACGAAGAGCAAAACTTAGAGCTGCAGATGAATAATGCATAGTATCAGTTCCATGTGACAAAATGATTCCCCTGTAAATTCCCATACTAGTCTTTTCAATTATCTTATTTGCCATCAGAGTCCAATGTTCTGGCCTCAAATTTTCACTATATTCATTTAGTAACACTTCGGTATCTACCGAGGCATATCTAGAAATTTCTGGTACTGACAAATATAAATCAGATGCGGATAAAACAGAGGTAACACCTCCAGTCCTGTAGTCAATCTTACTGCCTATAGTACCACCAGTACTAATAAGCGCAACTTTGGGAAGTGTACCTTCAACTTTAGCTTGATCAGAGTTAGGTCGGCCTATTGTTTGATTTACATTGTGTGAGGCTTTACCAACTATGTATGCGCCATACTGGGAATCAGAACTACCTTTCTCAATCGACCTAATTTTTGTCAAATTTATACCAATATTATAGCCATTCCTTAGTTTCATAACAACATGGTTGTCATCAAACAATTCGTAGCGAGGAAGCAAGATCCCAGAATACTTTCCATTATTAGTTTGTATATTGATACTCTGTCCTATTTTGATATCGTTCTCAATGAGTAGTTCAGATGCCTTCCCTTTGTATTCTACCGATCCCACTGTCTCCGGTCATAAGGCGATGTCCCATATATGGTTTCCTAACCCGTATGCCATTGCTAAGAATTTTTTAGTTAATTTGAATGGATTCGATATAATTAATCTCGAGATAACTCAAGGTATCTATGCAGCATATTCCGTGATTTCTATACTCGCACCTTCCAGAAGGTGTAATATGGCCGTCTCAATGTCGTGCACTGATATAATACCAAAGTCCCATGCATCTATAAAGGCACGAAATTCATCTTCTAGTACCTTTGCCGTACCTTGAAATTCAATCATCTTTTCAGGAGTGTCAGGCGTTCTATAACCCTTCGCAACCATGATAGGACACCTCCTGTCAATTTCCAGAGGGTTATACCATGCATCTTTTGCGAATTCATAATCGCCACTTTTAATGATATTATATATACGCATCAGTTCATCTCCAGACAACTTTTGCAAGTCGGCAAACCATGAACTGCCATTAGCACTCCTTATTTGAGCCGCTGTTTCATGCCCTGTGTTTTTTTCCTCTGAAAGACCAGGTTTTGGTTTCAATAGTATGCTTATTATATCAACTTATCAAATAGAAATACATTTTCTTTTATGGAGAAACGAATTTAATGGAGACATAAAGGTAGTATATGGTTATTGCCAAGTATTTCTATAAAGACTAATTATTTACAGGATTATTTTCTATTTTGTAGAAGTTTTATAAACACTTAATAAATCGAGATAATAACCTGGCTTAGTATTTGATGTCCAACAATTTCCAAATCTCACTACGGGCCAAGATTATTAAGCTGTCGTATTCGTTCGACTCCACCTATTTCTTCGATAATCGTAGCAGTTTGAAAAGTGACCAATTCCTTCCATTCTTTCCCCTCGGCTATTCTAGCCCTAACTTCTGTGGCAGATAGTTCTTCTCGCCTACACATTGTAGGTTCTTTTACCTTGAATCCTCTCTCTAAGTATAGCTGCCTTGTGAATCTATCGTTGGTAAAAATTATTTCGTATCTCGGAACCAAAAGATCTACTTCACGAGTCCACAAACCATGTATTTCAATATCTGGGACAGGGATCAAGAGTATTTTATCGATGCTTATCTCTTTGTCTGCCTGCAACGAGTCTCTTATCATCTCAATTCGTTCACCGGCAGTGAACGGATTTCTTGGCTCATGACTTTTCTGAGCGCTACCTATAACAATTATTAGCTCGCGTACGCTGCGGAGAGCATACTTTACAGTCGCCAGGTGGCCCAGGTGGAACGGCTGAAACCTGCCGATAAACGCTCCTCTTAGAAGTAAACTCGTAGGCAAGAGTTATTCTCCATGCAATTTTAATCTATATCTTTTGACATGGCATTATTGAATTGGGTTGGAATGTGATGACCTCTTCATGGAATATACACACAGGATCGCTCTGACTTAAGGCAATAGTAGGACTATTGAAGAGAAAAATATGTCCTGAGAATTGATAATTCAAAATTGATTGTTACTATCAATGATAATACTAGTCGTAAGTTGTAGAATGTCTGAATTTGTGCTAAATGACTCCCAATCAATCAAGAGGATAGCTTCGTGTCATCATAATCACCTATATTGAGAGAGCCATCCGTTCGCTAGGTTTCGTATCTGATTGTGTTTTAATTTTTCTAACTGCATCCTCAAAATGCTTCCAATACCTTTAGAGTTAGAGTATCGTTACGTGACATGTTTTGATGATATTCGGTTTGCAATTATCACTTATACATTTTTATAAATGTGCCCTGTATTCTTTAGACCATTATAAACTACAGGGCATAAAATCCGATGCCTTCAAAAATGTCAATTCTGGCCTACAATACTAAGAAAGATGTTTAAAATTTGGAAACAATTACCTGTTTTATCGCCAAAATCCCTAACACAACAGAACTAAGATTAATTTATGATTATTTCGGCTAGACTACGAACTAGATTGAGAATTTAGAAGCATCATCGCTGGTTTATTTATTCGGATGGATAGGCATTAAGATGAATTGCACCCGATAAATCCTTTACAGAATATATTCCGATCAGCAATTGTTAGAGTGATGAAATAGCCGTGAGGGTCATTTGTGATACGAGTTTTTTAATGGTTCTTGTTTCTAATCGAATAAGCCAATTGGATAGTATTGAGAGCGAATTGGGCAGATTGCAGTTCTTAGTTCCAGATATTGTACTGGACGAATTAAAGCATATTCAAGACGTGGCGGGGCCAAAACGATCCATGATTGCAAGGACTGCTATTAAAATTGCTCATTCTAAATTTGAATTAGTTAAATTCAGGCGATCTCATCCTGTAGATGATGCGATAGTTGATTATGTTAGGACCAATAAGTGTGCAGCTGCAACCCTGGACAAGGATTTAAAGCGAAAGTTGATTCAAACTGGAATTCTCGTTTTTACACTTAGTAAAAATCGAATAATAGTAGCTAACAATATCCAATATTAAACCTTTAAATTAAAATGGCCCTTGAAAAATAGCATGTTAAAATATGATTCCCTTCAGTTAACTTGGCTTGGTCATGATGGATTCAAAATTATATTTACGAAAAATGATAAAGAAAAAAAAACTATCTACATTGATCCCTACAAGTTGAGTGAATCAAGAAAAAATGCCCATGACGCAGATATAGTTCTTATCTCTCACAACCACTTTGATCATCTGAGCCTAGAGGATTTGAGGCAAATCTTGAACACAAAAACTAACATATTATCCGCTGAAGAGTGTATTGAAAAGTTAGCAGATCTCCCAAATGAACGTAGGGAAGTTAAACCAGGTGACAAGTTGACGATCCAAGACGTCCCCATTGAAGTTGTACCTGCCTATAATACAAACAAGAGTTTCCATCCTAAGATAGATAATAAGCTAGGTTTTATAATTGTCTTAGATAAGTATCGCATATATCACGCAGGCGATACTGACATGATCCCAGAAATGGAATTCACGAAACCAGATATTGCTCTGGTCCCGGTATCTGGAACGTATGTTATGACTGCAGAAGAGGCGGCGAAGGCAACAAACGAACTTATAAAACCTGCAAAATTTGTAGTACCTATGCATTATGGAACAATCGTGGGTTCGGAAAAAGATGCTATGACATTTCGTGATCTCGTTAAGATCTGCGAAACAAAAATTCTAAACAAGGAATGATTAGAGAGGGATCAAATTCTAGCGTTCCAAAAAAATTCGGATTTAGTATCATATTATAAAATACTTAAATACAAAATCATTATTTTATAAATTTGAAAATGGCAGCAAAGAAGAAAGCAGCTAAGTCTACAAAGAAGGGAGAAAAAAAGACAAAAAAATAACAGGTAATCGATAGAAGATTATTAACTGTTTAATTATTCCTTCCTTCTTTTATTTTTGCTAGATTTTGAGGTTATTATTAAATAAGTCAATTTTGCGTGCAGAGAACTAACATTTAGAATGTCTTTATATCGAATATTATTAGACAACGGGGGCTCAAATGCAAATTGAAATCAATAGGATGAAGAACCCTTGTTTTTACTCCTGACGATATTTTGCTTTGCCTGGGGGTGAAAGAGGTTCCCAAAACCGTGACCAAACCTTCTAGATAGAATAGAATTGATGATGGTCAAATATGTCTTAAATTATTTTATTATACTATTGTGGAGCTTGTGTATCTTGTCATCCTTATGAAAGTATATTGTACATTAGATGTTGTAAATTTGAGAGGATATCTCACAATTTCTGTTTGTTAACATATAATAGTAAGTTAGCCAACGATATCAATCGTGCAGATGTGGCAGAGTGGTCTTTTGTGCTCAAAACAGCACGAACATAATAATGCGTCGGCCTTGAGTTACAAGGCTAAAAGCAAGCCGATTCGCCTGTTGGCGATCAGGAGTTCGAATCTCCTCATCTGCGCTTATTTATCCCATATTGCCTCTTGCTGATCTTGCATGCTTCCTGTCACTAACTCTTTGACTATGCTCAGATTTTATTCGTCTATCGAGTCTGGATATCATCACCTTACATGCGCTCATGGGATCAAATGCGACACCCTTTGCATCAATAACTCCCCTATCTGTATTTAGCCTGGCCCGCATTGAATATTTCCGAGTCTTGTGTTTGTCGACGTAAACTACTACTAGGTGAACATCTCCCAATTTTCCCTGGATTTTTTCTAGAAATTTGTGCATTTGCATCTCGATCTCTGAACGTGTGACTTCATCTACTAGATGAGCCACATGAATGGTAGGTTTGCTAATCCTGGGAAGAATTAATTCCAGGATATCCTTGGGAGTGATAATTCCTATGGGCCTCCTATCTCCCACAACGACTATTTCTTCATTATTGTTGAAATGGCTTATAATATCATTTACTCTCGTACCCCTTTCAACAGATATTGAGCGTTTCATAATGGATTTCACTTCAAGATCTCTAATTGTAGCTAAACTACCGATTCCTTTAGATTTCGTGGACCTTTCTCGGGGAGTGGAAAGGACTCCAGCTATGTCCAGTGCGTTAACGATACCCACTAGGACTCCCTTGGTGTTAATTATTGGGAGACGCGATATATTGTATCGACGCATCTTAGACAGCGCATTACCTAAGGTTGTTTGTTCTTCGATCACAATTGCTCCAGACATCACTTCATCTACATTGGCATGTCCGAAATCTGAAATCTTCAGAATGTCGGTTTCACTAATTAAACCCGTAAGTCGTCCGTTATCGAGTAGTGGTAATGCCCTATTCGCACTGACGATCATAAGTTGGGCACATTTTTCAATCTGGTCATTTTCATCAAGGATTGGAGTATTACAAATAAAGCTCCTGACTTTGGAGTCCGGCAGAGCATTTATACTCACAAATTGTTTCGCAAATATCATACCCCTGTATATTGAATCGCTATCGATAATCGGGATTTGATGAATCTTGTTTTCAGACATTATACTCAAAGCCTTACCTACTGTCTCATTCGGATCAAGGCTAAACACTTTCGTCTTTGCTATATCGAGAACCTTCATTATCTTTTATGTCGGTCTGATTCTAGATTAAAAACTTTCTCATAATTTGAGATAACACCATCGGTATGGAAAAATCGATTTATATAGAGTTACGAAAGCTGTAAGAAGGATAGCACGCGAACATCGATAAATGCCACTCTGGGTTCTAAACAACAACTACCGATTATCACCCACGTCACACGATTTCTAAGGTAGGGGTCTCAATTTTATAGTACTGCGCCTCGGCCTTAATCTAGAGCTGCAAATGCCAATCTATATTTAAATTCGAATAACGAGTCGTGACCTGATGTCATTTTGGATAATGTATCTTGTTTCGTGGAAAGCTACTATAGATTGAGATAGTCGCCTTGCTATGAGGCTATACCGGCTCCTATTAGTCTCCATCTATCCGTTATCCTTCTGCTAATAGCCACTCTGCTTTTAGGCATCATGCAGATAGGTTTCTTCAATTTTATCTCTACTCTGTTGTCTCTAGAATTTGCAACCGTACCCAATGTGGCTGCGGTACCTATGTTTAGCCTCAGCGGTTCCTTAACCCGGATGGGATCAACCTTAACCAATTCTTGAGTACCTACTGCGGTATCAAATAGCTGTACTTCAACCAGTATATCTTCGATATCCTTGGGTAACTCTCCTGGTTTACCAACAACGGATCCGATTAGGGAATCACTCTTTACAAATGTTGGATCCAGTTTAGTACCAAGAGCAATAAGTCCTCCTGGTTTCACAGTCTCTACTAAACCAGCCCCGGTGCCTAATGTCGCGATCGTGGAATTAATTGGTTCATATTTACCTTTCTTTTCGTCAAAAAAACCTGGTCGAATTTCCACTTCGTCTCCTATGTTAAATTCTCCTTGGACCAGTGCACCACCAATGACTCCTCCCTTAACTTGTTTAATTCGGATTCCAGGTTTGTTAACGTCAAACGAGCGCAAGACGTGCATTATCGCATTTGCATTTTTCTTGCGAGCAGGAGTCTCTATTGTGCTCTCAATCGCCTCTATTAGAGCATCGATATTTAGTTTGTGCTGCGCAGATACCGGAATTATCGGAGCTGTCTCTGCTACACTATTTTTTACAAATTCCTTTATTTGTTCATAATTCTCCACTGCCTTTTCAGAATCAGTTAAATCCACTTTATTCTGAACAATCACTATTTGTTTTATGCCGAGAACCTGCAGTGCGAGCAGATGCTCCCGGGTTTGAGGTTGGGGAACTCGATCATTTGCAGCAATGACTAAGATAGCTCCATCCATAAGAGCAGATCCTGACAACATGTTTGCCATGAGGCTTTCGTGGCCAGGTGAATCAACGAAGCTCACAACCCTCAATAGCTCGCTTTTTCCTCCGCATCGTGCGCATGTCGGATTAGTCGAATAACAATCCGGTGGAGGGCATTGTGGACATTTATAGAATGCTGCGTCAGCATACCCAACCTTAATGGTAATGCCTCTTCTTAGTTCCTCACTATGCGCACTTGTCCAGACCCCAGTTATAGCTTCTACTAAGGTGGTTTTTCCGTGGTCAACGTGACCGGACGTCCCTATATTTATATTTGGTTGATATCCGTATTCTTTGATATACCACTCAGGTAGTGTATCCCTCCAGTGCAATCCATATACTGAATTTGCTGAGTGATATTAAGGTAGTTATCGTATTTTTATCAAAAATTATTCTACCAATAGACAGAATACTCCCGAATTAGGAGATGGAACGACGACCAAAACCATGTCCATAATATAGTCATTATTCGCGAATGTTATTCTAACCTAGATTGGAAATTTGTCCAGATCAGTCTATCTCACTAGAGTATCAGTTTATTGGTTTGTACCGTCCTTTGCAAGTTTATCTTGATTTACCGATATATCGGGCAAATTACCGTCGAGCAACATACAATTCAACTGATAGATTTCCTCGGTGATCAAATTCCCTCTCACCAACTTTCTAATCCTATTGCCATCCTTGATATCACGCATCCCGACCCCTTTTGATAGAAGGACATATTTCTTGACTCCACCATGTATATCGGGACGCATAGGTGTACCTGACCTATCGCTCCCACCAGTGATCCTGATCTTGCATCCAGTAATCCCTACAGTAGAAGAATCAATAGAATCTCCTATCTTTGAGCCCAAAAATGGCTGTGCTGCTACATCTTTTAGCTCTTGCGCCTGACTCCTACCCTTAGAATCAGAAATAATGACTTTAAACTGGGTCAATAACCCATATACCAATTGCAGAGCATTATTTAATCTTTGCACATACCTTACAAATTAAGAACTAAAGAATCAAATAAAATAAATCGAGACCAGTGATAAATAAGTTTTAGTAACCAAATTACTTTCAAACTCTGAGCAGCTTAGCTATTCTCTAATTTAAAGTGCAAGCAAGCAATCCTAAATGATTTCTCATCAGTTATATCCTGAAATTGAGTTATTTTTTCGAGAGGAACTGATATTATGGATTGTATGCACATCCCATATAGAACATAGAGACTCCACAAATAATCCTGGTAAAAAAAGAGTGTATCATGCGACCGTAAAGAAATCCAACTTCAAATCAATTTTTGTAATATGCGTTTAGTGATTCCTATTATTTTTCCTGATCGAAAGACTTGTAAATGCAGATCAGGTGACCCCCGCCTGGTACAAAATTTAAAATGTTCTATGTGTAGTAAGGGGTGAGTTCTAGCATAATTTGTGATATCTAAATACTCAATTATTTTTCTTTTTCCTGACAGATACGTATCTTGATGAAATATTATAAAAATATAAAAACTGCCACCTGGGGATATCCAGCATATTACGAAACGCCTATTCAGACAGGATCGTTTTCCGTATTAGATTGGAAATTGGTTACCAAATTGGTAGCACGTTCTTTCATCAATTCTAGGTAGGACTCATAGGATAAGTTTAGGCCACAAAAATGGCATCTTGCATTTGTCGTATCGTCATCTATTTCTGCCTTTTCTCCACAATTTGGACATTTTGCTTGAAGGACCACACATATTTTTACAGGCAGAAATATTTAAGCAGATAGTATCAGAGTATTTTTTCTAATATTTTTCTTTCATTGCATGTTCACAATTGTTTTATCAGTATAACTTTATTGTACTATTCGAGGATTCGATCTTATTGGACATTAAGATAAAAAACATTTCGGTGACATCATGTATCGAGCATACAAATAGTGAGAAGATTTGATAATATAGTATCTGAATCTAGTATCTTGGTTCCACGTAGATGGGCACAGTTATTACCACAGATATTCTATTCCCACAATATTAGTAACGACTCCAACAAATGATCACAGAATATGCATACAGCAAAGAGAACAAAGATCGAAGTTAAACCATTATTTTATAATATAAAAGCCTTCCATTGCAATTTATGCTCCAATACTAGGAGTGAATTATTCGTTTATAGATGGGCTAGTTATTTTTGGACTTAGGTAGGAGATACTGAGCCTCTGGATTACCGTCAATGAAATGCATTACAAAATACCGTCTTACCACACTTTATTAAGATAGCTTAAGTTAATAAAACGAATACTAATCATAGCGAGCCGGCATCGATATATATCTTAGTATATCATCAATGTTTAGGTCTAGAAATAAAGTCGATAGCCAGATTTTTATAGTCATATTGATCAAACTAGGCAGGTTTGATCATAAAAAATACCGATCCATATAAATTAAAAAAATGTGTTTCATGTAAACATGATATTTCGATCAATGAGAAATATTTTACATACCCACTGTCTTTTCAGTGTATTTGCATTCCTTGTGCGACCAGAGAAATCCCCAAAATAATTGAGATCTTAAGAAACGATCTAAAGAAAATAAGGGAAGGGCACCTTAATAAGATAGGATAGGGATTATAAAGCAAAATATGCGCTGTGATTGTTGAGTTTTGTCGTATGATTTATCTTCTGCTAATGCCTTCAATCCTGAAATTACGATTAATAGTGGTCAAATGTTTTTATGGGAAAAACTCAATGACACGTGGTACGGCACATATGGTGACCATATTTTAAAACTATCGCCAGATCCTTCTGTGTCATTTAACAATGATTCTGGCAAAACAGATAATGAACTCAACATCATCCGAAAAATTCGTTTCGAGTCATATCCTGAAATACGCAATTGGCCTACTCTGGTTTTCCGACTCGATGATGACATTTCAAAAATTCTTTCGGATATATCAACTGACGCTCTTATGGCACGGACGGTAAGAAGGGGTTACGGTCTGCGGATAATGCGTCAGGAACCGTGTCAATGCATAGTATCATTTGTTTGTTCTAGTAATACGAGTATAACGATGATTCGTAAAATGTTGAGAAATCTTTCAAAAAAATTTGGACGAAGACTTAATTTGGATGGAAGGGATTTCTTTACCTTTCCTTCGATCAAGAGTCTAAACAAAGCAGATATAAACGAGTTAAGATCCTGCGGCGTTGGATATCGAGCAAAAGCTATCAAGGCTGTCGCCAAGAGTATAGTCGAACATGAGATCGAATTTTCTGCTCTTTCGAATGTTAGCTATTACGAAGCGAAAAGTGCGTTATTAAAGATATATGGAATTGGAAACAAGATCGCGGATTGCATACTGTTATTTTCATTAGAAAAGCTTGAAGCCTTCCCAATCGACATATGGATTGCTAGAGCGCTAGAAAGACACTATAAGTGGGTTTATTGTACTAACGATAGCAATGTCAATCTCCAACCTGATTGTGGATTGAGCTCATTTCAATATCGCCACATTTCTGAAAAGATGAGACAGTACTTTGGAAAATATTCAGGCTACGCTCAACAATACCTATACTATTACATGCGGGAGACTGAAAACCTAAAGTGGTAATCTTTAAAACTCCAGTGGTATTTTTAATTTCTAATCTTATACACTTTAACACTCCGGCAAACATCTGTTTTTGAACGTGCCTTAGATTATGAATTGGAAAAAGATCTATCTATTGCCTTAGCCCAATTATTAAATATTTAACCTAAGTAAAAGTTCGAGGTGGGATCGAAAGGGTGGTACATATGCACGTTTACAAGTAACGCATTTGGCAAAATATAGTAGCGTATTTTAAGGATGCAATTCTAACACTTCGAAATATGCGTGCCGCAGTATTCTATGGTCCTGGTTGTATCGTCAATAAGGAAAATTATCTAACCCGTATCAATAACAAAGATGGAATTGCTCTTAAACTGAAGGCGTGTGCAGTTTGTGGGTATGACGTTCGGGTTTTCAGGAATGGACACTTGAAAGTTACGCCACCTATTATATTGGGACACGAGATTTGTGGGGAAATTACTAGGGATGTTAATTCCATACTGAATGGTAAGGAGATTTTGATAAAGGCGGGAACCAGAGTTACGGTTTCACCTATCGTACCATGCATGAAATGCAGGTATTGCAATAAGAATGAATATAATCTCTGCCTTCATTTAAGAGAAATCGGATCTAGCATAAACGGAGGGTTTGCAGAATACATTAACATTCCAACCCAGCTGGTCAAAATAGGAGGGCTAGTTCCTGTCCCGGACAACATCAATGACGATGAAGCTGCTTTACTTGAGCCATTAGCCTGCTGCCTAAATAGTCAAATCAATTTGGGCTCGGGACTTGGTCGGGAAGGAACAATGGCAATCATCGGAGATGGCCCTATCGGTTTACTTCACCTATTATTATCAAAAAGTATTGGAACGAGAACAATCATGATTGGAAAAATCCCTGGAAGGTTGGCTAAAGCCACGTCTCTTGGAGCAGATTTATCACTATTGTTCAACAGGAACGATATGGATGATAGTAGATACGATGAAGATACACTGAGTCGAGTGTTGAGCTACACAGAAGGTTATGGTGCGGACTCGATTATTGTTGCCACCAGTAGTCCGGCCGCTTTCGAATTTGCTTTAAAAATTGCAGCAAAGAATTCTAAGATCAATATTTTCGCAGGAATTCTAGGGAGATGCTCTGTGCCTTTAGATCTCAACTGGCTTCATTATAACCAAGCCACTGTTACTGGCAGCTTTAGTTCTACGCCAAATATGTTGAAAAAAAGTGCAGATCTGGTATCTACAGGTCAAATCAAATTATCAGAAATTATTAGTCATCACTATTCTCTTGTAGACATAAAAAATGCGTTGTTGGCGACCGAGAACTATCTTGGTTTGCGGGTAATAATAGACAAGTTTTAATGTCCTTAGATTTTTCTCATCATTTCATTCATCTCCCGCACTGCCATCGACTTCATTTCTCCATTAGATACTACATTAACGTACCTTGATTTCTCATTGTGGGGGATAAGGGAACGCTTATAATAACTTCCAGTGAAATTCACATTATTACATATGTCTGAATTATTAACCAAAGTTGGCAATCACAAGGTCAGAAAAATTAGTGATTTTGAATTTACTTTGGAAAGAGATGAGTCTCATGGAATGAGAGTCCCAATTACGATTTATGCGGACGATAATCTACTTTCAAAAATGTTAATGGACCGGACTATACATCAAGCGGCAAATGTATCCACACTACCTGGCGTACGTAAGCATGTTGTTGTACTTCCTGATGGGCATGAAGGTTATGGATTTCCTGTAGGCTCGGTTGCCGCTACTGATATTGAAGACGGAGTTATTAGCCCCGGTGGAGTCGGATATGATATCAATTGTGGGGTGAGGTTAATTAGGACCAACCTAGTTGAGAGAGATTTAAAAGGTGGCATAAGAACTCTTATTGATGAACTCTTCAAGGCCATCCCTTCCGGTGTCGGTAGCGAGGGAGCAACCAAACTAACTAGATCAGAACTGGATGATTATCTAATAGAAGGTGCAAAATCTGTAGTTTCTCAAGGTTATGGATGGGCAGGGGATCTAGAAGTATGTGAGGAAGGAGGAATGATGGAAGGAGCTGACCCTAGTATGGTTTCCGAGACAGCCAAAAAACGTGGAAGCAATCAATTAGGGAGCCTGGGTTCTGGCAATCATTTTCTAGAAATACAAAAAGTAGATGAGATCTTTGATAAAAGTGCTACAGAATCCATGGGATTTGAAAAGGAAGGTCAGTTGGCGATTCTTATTCATTGCGGTTCTAGGGGCTTCGGACATCAAGTTTGCAGCGATTATCTGCGAATATCGGAAGGCGCGTTGAAGAAATATGACATTAATATTCCAGACAGAGAGCTTGCCTGCGTTCCTAATCAGTCTTCAGAGGGCAAGGCCTATCTAAAGGGAATGTTTTCTGCATTAAATTTTGCGTGGTCTAATAGACAAATTATAACTCATCGGGTGAGAAAAACCTTTGAAAGGGTTTTGAAGTTGAGTGAAAATGATTTGAATATGCAAGTTGTCTATGACGTATCCCATAATATTGCAAAGGTAGAGTCTCATAGAGTAGATGACCGAGGAATTTGCGATCTTGTTGTGCATAGAAAGGGCGCAACCAGAGCTTTCTCTCTAGGAATGAATGAAATACCCAGTAAATATCGCAATTTAGGCCAACCTGTGATTATACCAGGATCTATGGGGACTGCAAGCTGGCTCCTTTTAGGAAATGGTAAATCTGAATATTTAAGTTTTGGATCCACTGCACATGGAGCGGGGAGGGCAATGTCTAGATCGGCGGCAAAAAGAAAATATACGGTGGACAGTGTCAGGAAAAGCCTAGAATCAAGAGGCATTTACATAAAATCCCTAACAAAGGATGGAATAGTAGAAGAAGCTCCTTATGCGTACAAGGACGTAGACTCCGTAGTGAATGTATCACATTCACTTGGTATAGCCACAAAGGTAATACGGTTGGTTCCTATTGGAGTGATGAAGGGCTAGTGTCGGATGAAGATGCTGATTTAGCAATTATTAAAGCTCGTAAGATGAAGGAGTTACGTGAGTACATGTCTATGATGGAGAGGGAGAGACTGAAAAGGCAAGAAGCTGAATCAAAGTCACGAAGGACGGACAGGGAGATCATATTTGATTATTTACACGATAGGGGAGATGAGGTACTACGTCTAGCCGAGTCTCAATTTCCGGTTCAAACTAAAGCGATCGTTCACAAAATTGTAGAATTAATTAAAATCGGAGAACTGAATCAATCAATCTCCGGTGGAGAACTATTAGCGCTGTTTAGATCTGTGGGATTGAGTATAAGAGTAAATAATAATATCAAAATTGAAGACCATGGAAAACTGATTTCATTTTCTGACAAACTAAAGCAAGACGACTATGACAAGATGGTTGAATAACTGCAACTTGTATTTCCTTTTTGTGAGATATCTTGACACGATGATATATTTTGAATTTCCCAATAACTTAATGTCTCAAGATCTAATGAAGACCATAGTTCAGTAAGTTACATTGATTGAAATTCAATCCTGGGAGTAACCTACTGTTCCAACGTATCCAGTATCCTTGTGCGTCAAGAAATCCGATTCTAGCACCGAATCAAAGGAAATCTATCAAAAAATAAAGAAAGTAGATTTTTGAAATTTAGTGGGCGTGTGGAGGGGGCGCGCTACCTTTTGAAAGTGCCTCGTTGAATGTACCTGCTGCCTTTTCATGAAACTCGAGGCTTGACTGGTCTACTTTTACTGCCTGTGGAGGACAAACAGAAACACAGGCCATACACCAGATGCAGTCATGTTCTCGTATCGGATCAGCCTTGTCAGTGTAATCCTTTCTCTCTTCCTTAACTGTGCTTCCTGTCCCGACGCTTGTAGCATTGACCATTTGCTGAGGAGGCTCATCTTGTTCTGTCCTGTACCATTGGAATACTTGGACTGGACAGGCCTCGATGCAAGCTCCATCAGCAACACAAGAGTCCCAATCAATTGCAACCATGGTGCCGTGTACACCTAGAGGAACTTGTTGTTCTCCTCTAGCAGCAAAAGCTGCTTTGACTTCTTCGTTTTCTGTAGCCTCTGCAGCTCTGCCTGGACCCCAAACATAATGGTAGTGTTCATCATCAATAGAATGTTTACCAATCACTTGATGGTTTTTCGGAAAGTCTGGATCTATTGGCATATTATATCTAAAACTAATCGATTTACATAATATTTAAACCATATGCGAGTTCGGCCTTGTCGGGACTCCAACTGCCTAATCATCGACATAATTATTTGGGGGAAGGGGTCCCATTTTTGAATAATTCACGTCGCATATTATTCAGGTTCCAATCATGGTTATCGATACGGTTTGATTAGCAAACCCATCTACTCGTCTTTCATAAAAGTTAATAGTTTCATTAGTCTAATACTTCGTCCGAAGAAATGATTTGAATGACCTATAAATGTTCGACATACTTCTCGATCTGCAGGGAATTTTGACTTCATAAATTCGATCGAATTAAATTGTATGAAAAGGTCCAGTGTATCAAACGCATCGCATCTGACAATCTAAATCGGAATCTAATTACGAAACGGACGAGCTTATTGCCTCGATTAGACTAGCTGCGATATAGTTTATGTCCTGATCAGTTAAAAGTGGATGTACAGGTAGTGATAATACATGCTTACTCGCCCAATTCGTATTTATTAGTTCCATGTCGTTCATTTTTATGTCGCTATTTTCAGACTTTATTTTCGTAGAATAAGCTGTCGTTGTCTCCGACTGAAGATAGTGTTTGTCCGCGGCAATAGGTGTTGGAATATTAGCACTTGTCCCTGAAATATGTGCCATCTCTTCGTAAAATGGCGTTTTGTGAACTGGAGGGTCATAATATACAGCTGCACCTATCTTATACTCAGTTATCAATTTTTTCAGTATATTATCTCTAATCCCGTCCCTTTTAAAAGCCAAAGTATACAAATACCAATTAGATTCCTTCTCATCGATATGGCTTTTATATTCTGGAAGTGTTACAAGTTCAGCTACGTTTCTTGTAGATTTCGTACGAGAATCTGATAATAGCTCGGTCAGCAATTTGGCGTTTCGTCTCCTTTGAGTCAACATTTTAGGAAGCTTTAACATTTGGGCTTTAGCTACGGCTGCGCTCATTTCTGGTAAACGCAAATTTAGGCCAAAAATGCGAGTATCATATCCTTCTACCATACCGTGATTTCTGATCATCTTTAGTCGATCAGCAATCTCGTCACTATCAGTCACAATTGCTCCTCCTTCACCTGAAGTCACTACCTTACTTGCGTACATGCTAAAGCAGCCCATTAGACCGAATGTACCTGTCTGTTGTTTCTTATAAGTCGAACCAAGCGATTGACATGCGTCCTCAACCATATTTACATAACCATTCGAGGACTGTCGCAAAACTTCACCAATTTCATCTAAATTAGCTGGGTTTCCATAGAGATGAACAGGCACAACTACTCTTGTTTTATTCGTAAATTTTGATTTTAAATCTGGGATGTCAATAGTATAATCAGATTCTTGTTTCGTAATATCAACGAAAACTGGTTTACCACCAGCAGCTACGACAGCATTTGCCGTGGCAACAAATGTGAATGATGGTAATATAACTTCGTCACCGGGCTTTATCCCAAGGGCGACGAAGGATGAATACAAAGCTGCGGTGCCTGAATTGACGGCTATCGCGTGTTTTACGTGCAAATACTCTCGTAAAAGTTGTTCAAAATTTTGAACTTTTTTACCACCATCCTTTGCAGGCGATGTGAGACTAGAATTTTCATCCAAAACCTCTAACACTTCACGCCGTTCCTCTTCACCTATCATGGGCTTGTTTATTGGAATCATGTATATTTCATTAGATCTATGCTATATATGAGCCAATGGCAGTCAGGTTTTAAACAATTTTTCAATCTGAGCCAAGCCTAACTAGTCTGAATGATCTAACTTCGAGCATTCACTTATGTTCGTCCTAATAGTCATGATGTCATGTTTATTTTTAGATATATCTATTTGATTTATAGTCTTGTTTCATCCAGATCGAGTTACTATAATTTTTTGGGAACTTGGATAAAATCTTTATTAATTGTGATTTTAATGTGTCCTATCATAAATAATAATAGATAATCTATTGACAATTATTGAAGAATACAGCATGTGATAAGACGATTTGAATTAAAAAGAACTATACATGATATAAAGGTCAACTAAAGCTAGTCCTTCGAACTCGAAGATATTACAATCACAAGAAAAACTTCGATTTGGAGAGATTTAAACCGTACATATTATCATAAAGGACCAATAGGTTCCATGCTGAAGGGGTGGCATAAAGGTTAAAAATTAGAGTACGTAGATAGAGGACATGATAAGTTCAGGAGGGTATTTCTGGTTTGAAGAGTACATGATGATAAATCCGAATCGAAAGCCATCATTACTAATTAACGCCATTATTGTATTCAAATTTCCAGGTTTATAAAAGATATCTATTTACATAGTCAAAAATTATTACCACTTACATTATAATACATGCGAATTAGATAGATATTATCGTTAGTACTTTGACAAGAAAGGAGCAGCTGGCTGTTAACAGGAGGCAGGTAACGCTAGACGGTTGGCTAGTTGAGCAATTTAGAGATAAGCTAACTCATGCATCACTTTTATCTAGAAAGAAAAATAGACCAATTTTACTCTACAGAAATACTGTTGAGGAGTCAGAATCTGCCGCAGAAGAAGAAGTCGCAACAATCAACGAGAAATATGTGGTTGTCCAAGTCTTAACGCATGGAGGCTTTATACCCCCAAGTTTTCAACAACAGTACGTATTTAACTTGGACGATTTTGCAAAATGGATAATAAAAAGAAGCCGGGATTTATATTTACAATGTATAGATAATATAGACGAACAAGTGCGATAGATTCAGATTAGTTTTTTTATGTAAGTACTCAAAGCCAATACCTTTATGACTTCTCAGTAGCAGCTCCTCATTTATTCCTAATTTTCAATAATCCTCCATTAAGTTTGCCTATAACGTAGAGCTCCTTTCATTGTAATTGTGGTATGATTTTTATGCACGCTTTACTTTATACAATCGATGTGACTAACATACAAGATATTCTCATGGCTTTTGAATTTTTGGATATTCGTGAACCGACGAATAACTATGCTTATGATGTCTCAAACTGCCTATGCAAAACTCGACCTAATGTAATCGAATTTTTCTCTAGTAAAATTTTCGCTGATGCTTCCCAGATGAAACCACTCGATAAAGTCAAGAAAAATGAAAAATGAAATTCAATAAAATAAAAGATATCAAATCAGATAATTTTATCCTGTTTGCATCATTACCAGATATCGGAAAAGTAGGAGGAATTGCCTCTGCCTACCTGGCAGAAAACCTTAAGACGGAATTCGTAGCAGAAATAATCTCAAATGAAAAGCCATGGGTTTCGTACAAAAATGGTGTAGTAAGGTGCACAGTTGATTCCTACCAAATCTATTTTAGTGAGGATGCTAATCTATTAATTTTTACAGGCAACACCCAACCGCAAGAGGCAGGGGAGCTTCACGAACTTTGTAATATCCTCCTGGACTACACACAAGAAATCGGAAGAGTTAGGCTCCTATATGCGGCAGGAGGATATTTTAGGGAACAAGTAACCGGAGCTCCAAGAGTTTGCGGCGTAGTAAACAATCCGGATCTCAAAAGCATTTTGACAAAATTCGAAATAGAACTTATCGGGAATGAAATTGATAGTATAACATGGTTCAACGGTTTGATATTGGGACTCGCTAGCGAAAGGAAATTAGATGCAGTAGGTCTTTTCGGAGAGATTTCTGAAACAACTTTTCCCCAACCCCTGGCGGCAAAAAGTATCGTGAAGGCCTTCGCGAGAATTGAAGGAATACCACTTGACACTAGACCTTTGGACAAACAATACGAAGCAATACTCCAGGGCATTCAAAACCAAAAGAGTTCACAAAATTCTAGCCCCGGTATTGGTTGAGCATAATTTGCCGCATCTCGATCATGCAAACCAGTGAGTATAGTAAAGGTTAATAACGTAGATTTTTGGACTTTCTAGGACAGATCCATTTAGTTTTCGAGGTAATAAGATTACTCGTTTGTCTTTAGATTTTGCAAATTATTTAATTGAATCTTTGATGTAGAATTCAATGTTCAGTTTCCTCCCTAATTTTTCTAAAAAATTATCTTTCATGAATTGAAATGTGCAGATGGCAAGGAAAATGTATCACGATTTTCGATTATAAACTGAAATAATGCCCTCACACAGAGTAACTTTGACAGCCGTATGGCGTCATTGAACTGCAGTTGGAAAAATTGTATGGATAAAAGAAACATATAGTACACTTCTAAGATTTAATAAGACTAGAACTTTATTGTTACCTCAATATAGTAATCGCTTCTATAATAGTGTTTGACGACGTTTTTATTCAATGTTCGTATAAATTTACGATATTAGTGTGA